>JANNLW010000470.1:0-2584 GCA_031397145.1 Sphingomonadales bacterium
GAACAACCGGGCGATGAGCGTGTCGCATCGCTGAACGCCTGGGCAACAGCGCCAAGCGGACGCTACGCGCACCCGACAGCGGAGTATCTGTTGCCGCTCATGGTCGCTGCCGGTGCTTCCGAGGCCGCTGGCGAGCGCATCTATGGCGAGCTGGTGATGGAGACAGCAATTTCCGCCTTCTGCTTCGAGTGACAATTCCGCGGCACTGAGAAAGGCGCTTTTCAATGGCCAAGTTCAAACGCGTCGCTGCTCAGATATGAAGAGGTGATGATGTCATGAAAGATCCCGTCTGTGGCATGACTGTCGATCCGTCCACATCGGCTCACCATGCGGATCACGCAGGTGCGACGTTCCATTTTTGCAGTGCAGGGTGCAAGGCCAAATTTACGGCCGATCCAGCGCGCTATTTGGGGGGTGGCGTGCCGCCGCCCGCAAGTGTTGAGACTGACGCCATGTGGACCTGCCCGATGCATCCACAAATTCGGCAAGCGGGGCCGGGCTCCTGCCCCATCTGTGGCATGGCGCTGGAACCCGAATCCCCGTCGCTTGCGGACGCGCCCAACCCGGAACTGGTCGATTTCACCCGGCGCCTCTGGGTCAGTGGGATCCTTTCCATTCCCCTGCTGCTGCTCTCGATGGGCGCAGAGATGTTTGGTCTTCACATCGTCAGCGAAGCGGCCTCGCCGTGGGTTCAGCTGGCGGTGACAGCGCCGATTGTGCTGTGGGGCGGGTGGCCCTTTTTCGTTCGCGGTTGGGCGTCGCTGTTCACCGGCCACCTCAATATGTTCACCCTGATCGCCATCGGGGTTGGCGTGGCCTTTGCCTATAGCCTTGTCGCGACGGTCGCGCCGGGGCTGTTCCCGCCGTCGTTTGGTGGTCACAAGGGAATGGTACCGGTCTATTATGAAGCGGCGGGCGGTGTGGTGACGCTGGTGCTGCTCGGGCAGGTGCTCGAACTGCGCGCCCGCGCCGCCACAGGGCGCGCGATCCGGGCGCTGATGGATTTGACTCCCAAGACTGCGCACCGGATCGCGGCGGATGGCAGCGAAAGCGAAGTCTCGCTCAACCAGATTGTGATTGGAGATCGGCTCCGCGTCCGCCCCGGCGAAGCCCTGGCGGTTGACGGCGTGGTGATCGAGGGGCGTTCGTCGGTCGACGAATCGATGCTGACCGGCGAGCCTGCGCCCGTGCTCAAGGAAATTGGCGCGAATGTCACTGGTGCCACAGTCAACGGCACGGGCAGCCTGATCATCGAAGCCCGCGCCGTGGGCAACGATACGATGCTGGCGCGCATCGTCCGCATGGTCACCGAGGCCCAGCGGAGCCGCGCGCCGATCCAGGCGGTGGCGGACCGGATATCGGGCTGGTTCGTGCCTGCCGTCGTTGCCATCGCTGTGTTGACGCTGGTGATCTGGAGCCTGGTGGGGCCGGAACCGCGCTTTGGCTATGCCATGCTCAACGCCATTGCCGTCCTCATCATCGCCTGTCCCTGTGCGCTTGGTTTGGCAACGCCAATGTCGATCATGGTTGCGGCGGGGCGGGGCGCGCAAGCCGGGGTGCTCATCAAAAATGCCGAGGCGCTGCAAGCCTTTGAGAGCGTCGATACTCTGGTCATTGACAAGACCGGCACCCTGACCGAGGGCAAGCCCAAGCTGATCGCTGTGGAGCCGCAAGCGCCCTTTTCCGCCGATGACGTGCTGGCGCTGGTCGCGGCCGTTGAGGCGCAGTCGGAGCATCCGCTGGCGCAGGCGATTGTCGCGGGCGCTGCGGCACGCAGCTTGACGCTTGGCAAGGTGACGGGATTTGAATCCCAGACCGGCATGGGTGTTTCTGCTGATGTCGGGAAACAGACGGTCGTGATTGGCAATGATTCCCAAATGCGTCGCATCGGCCTTGATCCGGCGAGCCTGTCAAACAGTGCAGAACAGCATCGCGGCGGCGGCGCGGGCGTGATGCTCGTCGCAGTAGACGGGAAGCTGGCCGGATTGATTGCGGTTGCCGATCCAGTGCGCGGCGGTGCGGGCGAGGCCATTGCCGCCCTGCGCGCACAAGGCCTGCGCGTCATCATGCTCACCGGCGACAATGTGACGACCGCCAATGCGGTTGCAACAGCGGTCGGCGGTCTTGACGAGGTGCGCGCCGGGCTGCTGCCCGAAGACAAGGCGCGGATCATCGGCGAATTGAAAGCCAGCGGAGCCGAGGTCGCGATGGCGGGCGACGGGATCAACGACGCGCCAGCACTCGCCGCCGCTGATGTAGGTCTTGCGATGGGCACCGGGACCGACGTTGCCATCGAAAGCGCCGGGATGACGCTGACCAAAGGCGATCTCTCCGCCATCGTCCGCGCTCGCCGCCTGTCGCGTGCGACGATGCGCAATATCCGGCAGAACCTCTTCTTCTCGTTCCTCTTCAACGGCATCGGCGTACCGGTTGCGGCTGGGGTACTCTATCCGGTTGCGGGGATTTTGATGTCACCGATGTTTGCAGGGGCCGCGATGGCGCTGTCGTCGCTGACTGTGGTGCTAAATGCGCTGCGGCTCAATCGTGTAACTCTCTGAGCGCGGAACAATCGGACCGCGTGGTG
>JANNLW010000492.1:0-1851 GCA_031397145.1 Sphingomonadales bacterium
CGGTCAAGACCAAGGTCGCGCTTCACGTTTGCGGGCATTTCAACTGCTTGGGCCGAAACGTCCGGTGGACTGTGCGTGACGGGTGCAACGAGGATTCGCAACGCTTTTCCCGTCTGGGTGGTGGCCAGCACTACAACGACCGGCCGGTCTTTCAGTCCTTCTTTCTGACCGGTCTTTGCCTCGCGCGCCCAGAGATAGGCGTAGGACAGGACATCACCCGGCGTCGGGATCGGCCAGGCGCCGCCCCGCTTCCTTCGATCGTTCGCCCGGTTCGGCATTGAGGATGGCTTCGAGCGTTTCGTCATCGAGGTCTTTCGTCAGGATCACCTGGCGATCGCGGCGGAGGAGGCGCTCATACTCGTTCAGCGAAATCATCACGACGCGCGTGGTGCCGTGGCGCTGGATACCGACCGGGCGCAACATCGCCTCATCCGTATAATAGCCGAATTTGCTTGCGACGTCCTTGGCCGAAATCTCCAATATCTGCTGCTTCACGCAAGGATCCCCTCACTTTCTGGAAAAGAGCGCTAATCCATATATTTCAGAAAAGCAAGGCTATCGGTATTATCAGTAACAGCGGCGGCGAATTCCGGTGTTCAAACCGGCACCGCAATCTGCTTTCCTGCGAACACCGCTTGCCAGTTCTCGATCTCCGCAACCACGATATCGTCGATCGCATGGGCAAGGTTGGCGACCTGGGCATAGCGGATATGCCCGTCTGCCACGCTTTGCAGGTTTTCGATGCGCTGTTCGACGGCTTCCAGTTTTTCCGCCGTTACTTCCGAAATCGCGGCGAAGCGTTCGAAATCGCCGAAGTAACGGATGCCGGCAAACGCCCCGCCGAGCGCGGGCAGCGCCACGCCGAGAAAGGTGAAGGATTTGGAGACATTATGGGCAACCGGTTCCGGTATGATGCCGAATGATCCCGCCGCAACAAGCATCAGGTAGATGGCGACGGCCGCCACGGCGAGGCTGAACAGGGCTTCGGACATCCGGTCGAGATTATGGTGCACCCGGGTCAGCCGCTTGGCCTTGAGGCCGTGATAGCTGCGCTGCAACCGCGCGTGGTGGCCCAGCAACTCTTCGAGCGCGGTGCGCAGATAGGCCTGGGTGATGACTAGGCGCGGTAGGGCCAGTTCGCGAAACGCCAGCCGCGCATAATATTCGGGCCATTGCGTCTCGGAGCCACGCGGCCAGCGCCCCGGTGAACGCGCCACGCCAAGCAGCAGCATGATCGGGGCGTGCCGGAAATATTCGGCCACGCGCCGGGTCTCGAACCAGCGGCCATGCCAGCGCCGCTTGCGGCCAATGGTCGTGATGGCAAGGATCGAGACCAGCAGGCTGAACTCGAACAGGGCAAAGGGCCATTTGGAATCGGCGCCGGCAAAGGGAAGGTAGGAAACCCCGCCGATGATCGCGAAGGCGGACAGCAGGAAGTTGGTGACCATGCCGCCGCGATAGGCATCCGACAAATAGGTCGAGAGACCGTCCGCCCAAGCGAAGCGGTGTAGCACCTGCGCTTCGATCTTGTCGACGAAATCCGTGTCCGGGCCCAGAAGCGCTCGCGCGCTCGCCAGCAAGGGCGCGCCGCTCCCGGTCGCAATGTCCTCGGGTCGTTCATAGACCTGCACCAGGCCGGACACTGCCTTGCCGCCGCCGCCGAACAGCGCCTCGATCCGCCGATAGGCATGAAAGCGCCGGTGGCTGCGCGGATGCCATTGTTCGGTGTGGAAACGGATGGCGTTTTCATCCTGGTCCGCAGCGGGCGGATTGATCGTCGTTTCGATCAACGCTGCAAGGTCATCGTCCGTATGGTCCGGACTGTCGGCCAGGATCGATTCCGGCGTCCTC
>JANNLW010000244.1:0-6243 GCA_031397145.1 Sphingomonadales bacterium
CTGGCCGGCTACACCGATACGTCGGGTACGCCGCGCTACAACCTCGGCCTGTCCCAGCGCCGTGCCGACGCGGTCAAAGCCTATATGGGCGGCCGCGGCATCGGTGAGGGCGTGATCACCACCCAGGCCTTTGGTGAAACCAACCTGCGCGTGCAGACCGCGGACGGTGTCCGCGAACTGCAGAACCGCCGTGTGGAAATCACCTACGGCCCAGGTTCGGGAATGTAAGATATTTTTATCCTTTTGGATGGAAACGAGAGGGCCGGTCGAAAGACCGGCCCTTTTCGTTGGGGCTGGCGGGACCGGGGCGGTCAGGTTATGAGCCCGACCCGGATCATTTGAGGGCGTTTCATGAATATCACGATGATTGGCGCAGGCTATGTAGGCCTTGTATCCGGCGCATGTTTTGCCGATTTCGGTCACAATGTCATTTGCGTCGATCTTGATCAGGCAAAGGTGGATGCGCTGAAGAGCGGCGTCATGCCGATTTATGAGCCTGGCCTTGAAGCACTGGTGGGCAATAACGTGTCGGCGAGGCGTCTGTCCTTCTCTACTGATCTATCGGCATCGGTT
Organism: Sphingomonadales bacterium; assembly: GCA_031397145.1. Taxonomy (GTDB): domain Bacteria; phylum Pseudomonadota; class Alphaproteobacteria; order Sphingomonadales; family Sphingomonadaceae; genus Aquisediminimonas. The sequence continues at coordinate 574 of JANNLW010000244.1, forward strand.
GCAAATGCCGATGCCGTGTTCATTGCCGTCGGAACGCCTTCACGCCGTGGCGACGGGCATGCCGATCTTTCTTATGTGTATCAGGCGACACGCGATGTCGCGGCATCGGCAAAGCGTCCGATGGTCATTGTCACGAAATCGACGGTTCCCGTCGGAACGGGTGACGAAGTCGAACGAATCCTGACCGAAGAGGCACCCGGTATCGAATGGGCCGTGGTTTCCAACCCCGAATTTCTGCGCGAAGGGGCCGCCATCAGCGATTTCAAGCGGCCGGACCGGATTGTCATCGGCACGGACGATGAGCGGGCTCGCGCTGTGATGCGCGAAATCTACCGGCCGCTCTTCCTGAACGAAGGGCCGATCCTGTTCACGGGCCGACGGACAGCCGAGCTGATCAAATATGCAGCCAATGCCTTTCTTGCGACCAAGATCACCTTCATCAATGAAATCGCGGACCTGTGCGAGGCGGTTGGTGCCGATGTGCAGGATGTGTCTCGCGGCATCGGACTCGACAACCGGATTGGCTCCAAATTTCTTCATGCCGGGCCTGGCTATGGCGGCTCCTGCTTTCCCAAGGATACGCTTGCGCTCCTCAAGACGGCTGAAGATTTTGATGCTCCGGTGCGGATTGTCGAAGCCGTGGTCAAGGCCAATGACAGCCGCAAGCGCGCGATGGGCCGCAAGGTGATTGCAGCGGTCGGTGGCGATGTGAGGGGGCGCAAGATCGGCCTGCTCGGATTGACCTTCAAACCCAACACCGATGACATGCGCGACGCGCCTTCGCTTGCGATCGTGCAGGCGTTGCTTGATGCGGGCGCCAATGTTGCCGCCTATGATCCAGAGGGGATGGCCTTGGCACAGGCAATGATGCCGGACATTACCTGCCTTGCCGATCCCTATGCGGTTGCCGATGGAGCCGATGCGGTCGTGATTGTTACCGAATGGGATGCATTCCGCGCCCTGGACCTGAAGCGGCTTGGCGACGCGATGCGCCAGCGTTGCCTCGTCGACCTGCGCAACATCTATCAGCCCGACGAAGCAAAACGCGCTGGTTTCGACTATCACTCGGTCGGCCGGCCTTCAGCCTAGACAGGCTCTCCCGCGGCCCTGGCTCTTGCAAGAAGGCTGGCTTCCGCTGCCGGCAGGTTGCGATAGAGATAGATGAGCGCACCGACCGAGATCGGCGCGACGGAAAGCAGTGACAGGAGGCCAGTGGACAGGCTTCCGGTCAGCGTCGAAACCTTTCCCGCAATGTATGGGCCGAGTGCGAGGCCGATCAATGTCGTGCCGATGAAGAAGGTCGCGGTTGCCATTCCGCGCATGCGTGGCAGGACCAGGTCCATGGTTGTCGCACCCGCCGCCCCGAGTGCAGAGCTCGAGAGCAAAAGCATCGGGACTTGCAGGACGTAGTAGAGCGCCTCGCTGTGCGTCGTGAAAGCAAGGACGAACGGAATGAGCGGTCCGATAGAGCCCAGGAGTATGACAATGACACGGCCCGACGGGTTTGTTCGCCGGAACCGGTCCGCCAGCCAGCCACCCAGGATTACACCCAGAGCGCCGCCAGCAGCGCCAGTGCCCCCAAGAATGAAGCCAACTGTCTGTGGGTCTGCATCGAAGGTGCGGATCGCATAAGCCGGGGAAAAGGCGCTGACCGCATAGGCTGTGAAAGAGATCAGCCCATAGCCAATAACGACACAAACAAAGCTGGGCGTCCGCCAGATGAGTTCGAAAGCCGGCGGATCTTTCTCGCGCAGCGTCGTGGCCCAGCTGAATACTGCATAGGCGCCTATGCCAACCGCCAGCCATTGTTTCCCATCGCCAGTCAGCCAGTACAGCCCCCAGGCGATCGTTCCGACCAGGGCGGCGACCACAAGATTGATAACAAGGGCGGAGGCTCCCCGACGGGCTGCACCGACCAGCGTAAATGGTGGGATGATCGCCAGTAATTCCTCGCCAAAGGCAGTAAAGGGCGTCGAAGACGGCGGTGTCGGTACACCATCAATCGCCCCGCGTATTGGCTCGCGCAAAGTTGAGACCCATATTGCCAACAGAAGTCCGGGCAGCCCGACCGCGAGAAAGGCGGCCTGCCATCCGACAAGCCCGAGCGGCCCGCTATGGTCTGGAAACGCCAGGTTCCATTGCTTGACGATTGCGCCGCCAATGAAAAGCGAGAGCCCGCCACCGAGATAGAGGCCAGATGTATAGATGGCGATTGCGGTCGCTCTTTGTCGCTTGGGGAAATAGTCCGATATCAGAGAATAGGCACTGGGCGATGCTGTTGCCTCGCCGACTCCCACGCCGATGCGCGCTCCTGCCAATTCGCCCAGATTGCGGGAAAAGCCCGAAAGCATTGTCATGCTTGACCAAAGCGTCAGGCCGATGCTCATCAACCGAACACGGTGCCAGCTATCCGCAAGTTTGCCGAGCGGTATTCCGAACAGGGCGTAGAAGACGCCAAAGGCGGTGCCGTAAAGGAAACCAAGATCACTGTCGGTCAGGTCGAGATCGCGTTTCAGGTCTTCTGCCAGAATTGTCAGCACCTGCCGGTCAACGAAGTTCAGGACATAGACAAGCACAAGGACGGACAGGACGTACCAGGGATAACGTGCACCGTGCTGTGGGGGGGTGGCGGCCTCGTTCAACTTCATACTCCCTGGCAGCATTTGTATCTCGCTTGGCTTGTGGCTAGCACAGCATGTCCACTTGGCAAGAGGGTTGTCGCATCCATGCCGTTCCGTGTCCTGTTTGTCTGCCTTGGAAACATCTGCCGTTCACCGCTGGCCGAAGCTGCATTGCGACGTGAGGTGGCGGCGGCGGGGCTGGACATCATCGTCGATTCGGCTGGGACCGGCGACTGGCACATCGGCCATGCGCCGGACAAGCGCGCGCAGGCCGTCGCCCGAACGAATGGCGTCGATATAAGTGGCTTTCGAGCCCGGCAAGTGGGGGTGGAGGATTTCCGCCGCTTCTCGCATATCGTGGCACTCGATGCGCAAAATTTGTCAGACCTTATCGCGCTTCGCCCCGACGGATCGGGCGCGTCGCTTTCCCTGTTGCTTGATCATGTTGCGGGTCGCGAGGGTCAGGGCGTTGCAGATCCCTATTATGGCGATGTGTGCGATTTCGATATCGCCTGGGCAGACGTTACCGCGGGTGCCGCTGGTCTGCTGAAAACCATGACGTCCCGACAAACATAGAATCGATGACGGCCGTGATGCGGCCAAACGCCACGATTGCCAGTTTCATGCCATAGCAATGGAACAGCCTTAATCGTGATCGGGATGCTGGTGGCTTATAATGCCGGTCATGAACGCGTTCACGGCAGCTGGATTCTCGCGCACCGGCAAAGCGTGGAGCGTGACGAAAAAGCTCAAACGGTCGGCGGGGTTGACCTGCAGCACGGGAGCAGCATCCTCGGGGTGATCGAGAGAGCCGATCGCGATCTCGAGATCGCCGCCATAGTCATAGCTTAGGGGTGTGCCACATTGTGCGCAAAAGCCCCGCGCGACCTTGTTGGAACTGGCCCAGGTTGCCGGTGTCCCGCGCGTCCATTCCAAGCCCTTGGCAGTGACAAGCGGCCCGAAAAAACTCCCGAATGCCTTCTGGCACATCCGGCAATGGCAAATCGTTGCGCGGCCCAGTTCCGCGATCCTATATCGCACCGCGCCGCACTGGCATCCACCGCTATGAGGCATGGCGGGGCCTACACCCGCATTGGCATCAGGACATAGAGCGCACTGGCCTTGTCACTTTCGCGAAGCAGCGTTGGCGCTGCCGCGTCGGCAAGATGAACTTCGATCGTGTCACCTTCTACCTGTGCCAATATGTCCATCAGGTAGCGGGCGTTGAAGCCGATCTCGAATCCTTCGGACTTATAGTCTCCAGAAACCTCCTCGGCAGCCGTCCCGTTTTCGGGAGACGAGACGGAAAGCGTGATCTTGTCGGTTTCGAGAGCCATTTTGACCGCGCGGGTCTTTTCCGAGGCAATGGTCGATACGCGGTCGACGCCTTCCATGAAGCTTTTTGGATCAATGCGCAGGATCTTGTCATTGCCCGTCGGAATGACGCGGCTGTAATCGGGGAACGTCCCGTCGATCAGCTTTGATGTCAGAACCGCCGTGCCCAGGCCAAAGCGGATCTTGCTGGCCGAGAGCGAAATTTCCACCGAGCCATCGATTTCATCGAGCAGTTTGCGCAGTTCGGCGATGCATTTGCGGGGGATGATGATGTCCGGCATGCCTGCCGCACCGTCGGGGCGGGCCACTGTTACGCGGGCGAGGCGATGGCCATCGGTCGCGGCGGCTTTGAGCACGGGCTGCGCGTCGTCGGTTACATGCCAGAATATGCCGTTGAGATAATAGCGTGTTTCCTCGGTCGAAATAGCAAAGCGCGTCTTGTCGATGATTTCCTTGAGCGTCGTTGCAGGAAGCTCGAACTTTGTCGGCAGCTCGCCTTCGGCAATGACAGGAAAATCGTCGCGCGGCAGGGTCGAAAGGTTGAACCGTGCACGACCGGCATTGACGGCCATCTTGCCATCGGCAGCCGCGAGGCTGACCTGGCTGCCTTCAGGCAGTTTGCGCGCAATATCGAACAGGGTATGCGCCGATACGGTCGTTGCCCCCGGCGTTTCGACCTGGGCCTCGACGCTCTCGTTGATCTGCAGATCGAGATCAGTCGCCATCAGCCGGATCGTGCCGTCGGCGTGAGCTTCGATCATCACATTGGACAGGATCGGGATCGTGTTGCGGCGTTCAACCACCGACTGGACATGGCCCAGGCTCTTCAAAAGCGTAGCCCGTTCGATAGTAGCCTTCATTGATCAATTCCCTGGTCGCGTTCGGTGTGGCGTGATGCGCTTATAGCGACAGAAATGTCGCTCGCCAGTGCCTTTCATGAACAAGATTCGGCGCGGGGGCAAGGGTCAGACCCGCTTGCATTGGGGATAATTTGCGGGGATGGGGGGCTATGACACTCCAAGGCCGCATCTTCATCGCCCGCCACGGCGAAACCGTCTTCAACGCCGCCAAGCGCATGCAGGGCGACCAGCTTGATACGCCGCTCACGCGCAAGGGTTTTGCCCAGGCTGACGGCATGGGATTGGCCCTGTCCAAATGGCTGGGGACGCGTCAGACCCTCTCGCTCTTTTCTTCGCCATCGGGTCGGGCCCTGCAGACACTTGCGATCATCGCCGAACATATTGGCGCCGATTGGCACGGCGCGACGCATGATGCCCGGCTGCAGGAGATCGATGTGGGGGAATGGGCCGGGCGAACCTATGCCGACATCATGGCCGAGCAAGGCGATATCCTCGATCCACACATCGCGCTGTTCAGCAAACGCCCGCCGGGCGGCGAGTGGTATGACGAGATTGCCGCGCGGCTCCAGAGCTGGATTGACGATACCGCGCAAATGCGGGGCGACCGGCTGGTGATCATGCATGGTATGTCATCGCGCGTGCTGCGCGGCATGCTCCTTGGCCTGCCGGCCGATCCGCTCTGGAAGGCGCCGATTGCACCCAGCCTCCCGCAAGGGACCATCGTCATGATCGGCAATGGGGAGGAAAAGATCATCGGGCAGCCGGCATGAAGCGGTTTGTACTTGCGGCGGTGCTGTTGAGTGCGCCTGCGGCGGCACGCGACACGCTGGGTGTCTATTATGGTTGGGGCGCTT
>JANNLW010000059.1:0-4414 GCA_031397145.1 Sphingomonadales bacterium
CGTGTCGAACGAACCGGGCGTTCTTGCGCGGATCGCGGGCATGTTCACGGCGCGCGGGTATAATATCGAGAGCCTGACCGTGGCCGACATTACTGCTGACGATTCGATCAGCCGGATCACGATTGTGACCAGCGGCACGCCTGCCGTTATCGAGCAGGTGGCCGCCCAGCTCGACCGGATGGTGCCGGTCCACAAGGTCACCGACCTGACCGTCCTTGGCGATCATGTCGAGCGCGAACTGGCGCTGGTCAAAGTCGCGGGCACGGGCGATCACCGGATCGAGGCGCTGCGGCTGGCAGAGGTTTTCCGCGCCAATGTGGTCGATACGACGATCTCCAGCTTCGTCTTCGAAGTGACCGGTGCCTCGACCAAGATCGACCGCTTCATCGAACTGATGCGTGAAATTGGGCTGGTTGAGGTCGCGCGTACTGGCGTCGTTGCAATGGCGCGCGGCAAGGAAGCCGTGTAAATCCACTCTTAAACTGCAAAACCAATCGGGGAAAAAGAATGCGTGTCTATTACGATCGTGATGCTGACCTGAAGCTGATCGAGAACAAGAAAATCGCCATCGTCGGCTATGGCAGCCAGGGCCATGCCCACGCGCAGAATCTGCGGGACTCTGGCGTCAAGGATGTGGCCGTCGCATTGCGCGCCGGTTCGGCCACCGCGAAAAAGGCCGAAGAGGCCGGGTTCAAGGTCTTTTCCAATGCGGACGCCGCCAAATGGGCGGACATCATCATGATGCTGGCCCCCGACGAGCATCAGGCGGCGATCTATGCTGAAGACCTGCACGCGAACATGAAGCAAGGCTCGTGCCTCGCATTCGCGCATGGCCTCAACGTACATTTCGGCCTGATCGAGCCGCGCGCCGATCTTGACGTGATCATGATCGCGCCCAAGGGCCCCGGCCATACGGTGCGCAACGAGTATCAGCGCGGCGGTGGCGTGCCCTGCCTGATCGCGGTGCATCAGGATGCCAGCGGCAATGCGCATGATGTGGGCCTTGCCTATGCCTCGGGTGTGGGCGGCGGCCGTTCGGGCATCATCGAAACCAACTTCCGCGAGGAATGCGAAACCGATCTGTTCGGCGAACAGGCCGTGCTCTGCGGTGGCCTCACCCACCTGATCCAGGCCGGCTTCGAAACTTTGACCGAGGCGGGCTACGCCCCCGAAATGGCCTATTTCGAATGCCTCCACGAAGTGAAATTGATCGTCGACCTGATGTATGAAGGCGGCATCGCCAACATGCGTTACTCGATCTCGAACACGGCAGAGTATGGCGACATCACCACCGGCCCGCGCATCATCACCAGCGAGACCAAGGCCGAAATGAAGCGCGTGCTGGAAGACATCCAGGCCGGGCGTTTCGTGAAGAACTTCGTGCTCGACAATCGCGCCGGACAACCCGAACTCAAAGCCAGCCGCAAGGCGGCCGCCGCCCACCCGATCGAAAAGGTCGGGGCAGAACTGCGCGCCATGATGCCGTGGATCGCCAAGAACAAGCTGGTGGACAAGGCAAAGAACTGATCGCCTCCTGCCTAGATTTGGTTTATTGACTCCTGAGGGGGTGGCACCGACATTGGTGACACCCCCTTTTCCATGTCAGGAGTTCCCGCATGAAGAAAATTCTGTTTGTGCTTCCCTTGCTCGCCGCTGTCCCGTTGTTCGCGCAGGGCGGTGCGCCAGCCAAGCCGGGCGCGCTTGACGCAACCCGCGTTACTGCGGGTTCGTACAAGACCGATCCCAGCCATACGTTGATTGGCTGGCGTGTCGATCACCTCGGCTTCAACGATTATTTCGGCATTTTTGGCGACGTCGTGGGCACGCTGGTCATCGATCCCAAGAACCTGGCATCCGCGAAGGTGGATATCACAATCCCGGTAGCCAAGGTGACGACCGCAAACGCCGGGTTGACCGCACACCTGCTCCGGTCAGGCAAGGAGGGCGGCAAGCCGGACTTTTTCGGCCCCACCCCCGCCGATGCTCATTTTGTTTCCACCAGCGTGATAGCGAGCGGCAACACTGCAATGATCAGTGGCAATCTCACGCTTAATGGCGTGACCAAGCCCGTCACCCTCGATGCCCGCTTCACTGGCGCTGGCACGACTCCAGCCTTCATGGGTGGCAAGGAGACTGTAGGATTCGCCGCGAAAACGACCATCAAACGCAGCGATTTTGGCGTGAACTATGGCATTCCCTTCATCTCTGACGAAGTGCAGCTCGATATCAGTGTCGCCTTCGAAAAGATTGTGTGATCCTATTCCGCAGGTTGCGAGGCGGGGGCCGTTGTGTCCCCGCCCCGCCCCAAGTTTTTTGGCGTCAACCACCGTGTGATCGTTCCATGTTCAGCCATCCAGCTTGCATAGGCGCGATACGCAGGGTCAGCGCGAAGGTGCCATTCTTCGGTTTTGGCCCGCCAGAAATAGACACCACTTACTGCCACGAGCAGTGCCGTGTTGCGTATCGCATCGACGGGACTGCCTGACGTCACAAGGAAAGGCAGACCTGCAATCCACCAGAACAGGGTCTTTGACAGATAGGCCGGGTGTTTGGTGAAAGCATAGGGACCATGGGTCAGGATGCCCCGATCCGTGAGATTCGAGAATCGCAGTCCAAAGGCGACCGTGGCCCAGGCATAGATTGCGGTCAGCGCGACCAGAACAACCCCTGTCATCGTCATCAAAACAGGATGCCCCTGAAGCCAGAAGAGCCAGTCCGCCGATGCCGGCCGATAATCGAGCGGGCCACCCTGATTCATCAGGATGAACGGCGGATAGCAGATGAGCGCTGCCGCCCATCCTGCTGCATAAGGCGTGGCGGAACGGATATGTGCATCCAGCGGCTTCATCGTCAGCAGGTAACCAACGGTTGCAAAGGCCACGTCGATCACGAACATCAGAGTAATCAGCCAGTTTGCCAAGGCGACCGGATTGTCCTGGATCGCACCGAAATCGGCCAGGACCACATCGCGGAAACCACCGGGAACGATCGAGACCATGAAGGCGATGAAAAATCCCTTAACGGCCCAGGCGCGCAAATGATCCCAGATTGCATCGCGCTCAACCCCGGCCTGGCCCATCAGGAAAGCCCCCAAATGCCACGCGCCATCGCGTGGCTCCTTCAGCCGCCGGTCGATCCACAAGACATAGGGAATGGAGAGCAGGAACAGGGGCCCGGCAGCAAGGCTGAACACTTCCATCGCAAACAGATAATTGTCGCGCCAGTAAAAGCGAAAAATGCAGTAAACCGATGCAATAACCGCCCATGTCGCCCAGAGGCCGGCAAGCTTTGTCAGCGAAACATCGGCGATTTCGCGAACCGGACGCGGCGGCAGATCCCATTCCAGCCCCGCCGTTGGATTGCGATGTACGCGATCGATCATCAACGACCAGACAACCATCGGAAGGCCGCAGGAGGCCACATTTGCAAGCGCCCAATAAGGACCGCTCAGCCCAAGGGAGATCGATATCGACATCCAGATGAACAGTCCGACAAGCCCGGCGATACCAACGCCGGTGCTGACCGCAGATCGCGGGCGCGGAGGAAAACTGTCAACGCTCATCGCGTCTCTCTAAACGAAAATGGTAAGAAAGGGATGAAAAGGTAAGGGGTGGTGAGCCGGCTGGCGATGCCACTGTCAGCGCCCTTATGGCGGGATGCCAGAGCCACTCGGGCAACGCGCTGGTGGCTGGAGCGGGACGCTCGAAAATCTCGCGCGCCATCTTGTCTGATCGCGATACGCTGGATCGTCAGTAGTGGAGCGGGTGAAGGGAATCGAACCCTCGTCGTAAGCTTGGAAGGCTTCTGCTCTACCATTGAGCTACACCCGCAACTGGTTGAAATACAACAGTTTCTCAAAACAGCCGAATCGCATTTTACACTGTATTTTACAGCGAGTTTGCGATCCGCTGGCCGATTGCCACAATAACACTGGACTGGTCAACATAAACCCGGCGAATGCCAGCGACCTGATCAGGGGACCAGCCCATGATGTCAGCGGCCTCCTGGTCCGTAACATTGGCGAGGATGAGCTTGGTGCAGAATGTGCCGCGGACATCGTGGAGATGCTTCTTCTTGTGCTCGCCCGTATCGAGATCATGGTGCGTGATGTCGGCCGCATCGCGGATACGGTTGAAGCTGCCGCCGAACCCGTCCCCGGTCCATGATTGCCCGAAGCTGTTGACGAGCACGGTGTTGACGCCAGGGTTCCTGGCGCGGGTTTTAAGTTCGTCGAGCAGCAGGCTCAACTGGGGTATGCGGGGGATGGTCGTGTGACGACGTTTGCCACGGCTCTGCTTCAGGGCCTTCTTGTGAAGCGCATGCTCACCGACCTGATCCCATGTGAGGGTCACGAGATCCTGGCGGCGCAATCCGGTAAGTGCGGCAAGGCGTAAACCGTCGGTGATATGCGATT
>JANNLW010000253.1:0-1209 GCA_031397145.1 Sphingomonadales bacterium
GCCGTGAGAAAGACAATTGCTTTTATGTGGGGTTATGTTTTCGATCACGAAATTAGCCCTTTGCGCCACATTCCTGATTTTACGACTAGGCATATGACATTGCAGGTTCTTGGCTGGATGTGGGCGATATCATTCGCGATAGCGATTGGGAGCTACACGATACTGGCCGCAAGCCTGATAGGGCATGCAGTATTGATCGGCGCATTGGCGATTACGGCCGCAACCTACGCGACAGCAGCAAATAGGCCGGAAGTTTTTCTGGCTCGTTCAGGCCGCCGTCGGGATGGCGAGCACATTTAAGGCTCCCGGATACCGTCCATTCGCAATCGACGACACTTTCGGAGCGTCGCCGGTCCAACGAATGAGTTTGCCTCGCTTTGCGGGTCAGGCAGGCGAAGATCGCTTTAAAGCACCATCGGACAGGCTATAATCTGCCCGCGATGCTCGCCTTCGAGATCAGCCGTTTCACGCCCCATCTGTGAAACGGAGCGATAATGAACAGGTATATTTTCCCGGACAAATTGTGCACCGAACAGATCGTGGAAACGACAACGCTCGGCACGTCGTCATGCGTCACCCGCAACAGTGAAAGCCGGAAATCAAGATGCTTGTTGTCGCGACCGGCGACGAGTTCGGTCTCGGAAAGCGAATAAATCGGCCAGGGTCCGATCGTGTCACCGACCTGATAATGCTCCTTGCGGGCGGCGTTCATGATGTCCGAGGCTGGGGGCACGTCAAGCCCGCACCGAGACGCAATCCAGTTGCGGGCGATGAGCAAGGCCTTCATCCAGCCGGGGTGATGGCCGAAGATCGCAAAGAAAAGGCCGACCATATCCTGTCGCGGATTGCGCAGCGGCGCACGGTAGGAATCGCGGAAATAGGCTGAATCGACAATCTGGCGATCAAGCAGGCTGGAAGGTGGCAGATCACATTCCGTTACGATCATGGTTGCTATCCTTGAGAGAGAAAGTCAGGACGTCAATGGGCCGTAGGGCGTCAGTGCAAAAGCGCAAAGAACCATCGTCAACCGGTCACCGCGAAGACCAAAGAAGCGTGAGAGCGGTGACGGAGAATGCCCGTTTTCGAGTCTGCACCTGAGGCTGGGCATGGCTATTCGGCGACAAAAGGCATTCCCGGGATCTGCAAGGCTCAGGCAGGTTTAGGATGGGCAGGTTAGTATCGTCCGTTGACTAAAGCGGAAATTGCTTG
>JANNLW010000257.1:0-2195 GCA_031397145.1 Sphingomonadales bacterium
CGCCGCTTTCAGGCCATATTGGTGCCACCAGAAACAATTTGTCCGACAGCCGGTCGAACACAAGGACAAGCGTTGGACGCACAAACAGCATATCGGGGAGACCGAGTGGGTTGGGCGCCGGGCGTGGAAGGTTTTCAACAAGCCCAATCGTCTCGTACGCAAAATAACCGACGAGGCAGGCAAGCGCGCTTGGCAGTCCTTCGGGAACATCGATCCGGCATGAGGCCACAAGACTCCGCAACGCGGGTAGGGCGGTTTCGGCTAGCGGTTCGAACGCCACCCGGTCGGTCAGCCAGTGGCGGTTGATTTCGGCCTGTTCGCCATTTGCGCGAAAAACAAGATCGGGCGCCAGGCCTAGCAGGCTGTAACGCCCGCGCACGGCACCGCCCTCCACTGATTCAAGCAGGAAATCGCCGCGTTCGGGCTCAAACAGTTTGAGTGCTGCTGAAACCGGCGTCTCGGTATCGGCGATCAAGCTGCGCCAGATCAGTGCCGGCTTTCCCTGCCGGAGGTGCGCAATGGCAATAGCATCGGCGTCTGGCGTCACTGGCCCGTCGTTGCGCCCGTCAGGCTTCGTTTGAGGGCGGAAATCGCGGATTCGTTCTTCTTGACGCCGAGATCAGCCCTTATCGCGGCTGCAAACTGCTGGACATATTCGTCGCCGACCGAACGGGCAATTTCGGTTTGAGTAGCCTGGATCAAGCCAGGTTCGCTGGTGATGTCACCGGGCGTGATCTTGTCAAGCCAAATGACGTACCAGCCTTGCTTTTCTTCGGCTTCGAGTACCCTGGCATGACGTGCCGGGATGCTGAAAAGCAGCGCCAGCGGCGCAGGGATTTTCTGCTGCGCCCGGGCAACATCGATCCTGCGTGCGCTGATCGGTTTTGCCGATGGAAGAGAAACACCCGCGCCCGTCATGGCTGTTGTGAATGCCACACCCTGATTGGCCTTCATCGCAATTGCGTCTGCAAGTTTTTTGGCCGCTTTCGAAGCGCGGTCCGTTTCAAAATCGACCGAAACCTGATCGCGAATTTTTTCCAGCGGCTTTGGAGCGGATGCGATGACGCGATCAAGATCGTAGAATCCATAGCTTTGCCCTGGCGCAATGGTCATTACAGCGGCATCGTCATCGGGTTCAGCTTGAAAGGCGTCGCGCAGGATCGGCTGCAATTCGGGAGCAGCCTTGAAGTCGGGAACGTCGGGCGAGATACCGCTGGCCGTAAGAGCCGGTGTTGTCACAACCGTAAGGCCCTCAGTCTTTACCAGATCGTCAAAGGTCGCACCATCGGCCACCTGATCCTCGATCCTCGTTATGAAGTCTGCAATAGCGACATCGATCTTCTGCTTGACGATTTGCTCTGCAAGAGTTGCCCGCACGTCCGACAATGATTTGCCACCGATCTTGTTGACCGTATCAACCTTGATTACGAGCCAGCCGAGGGGCGATTTCTGAGGCTCAAGCACACTTCCCTTCGCAGCAGAAAATGCAGACTTGGCGATTGATGCAGACGCAGTCAGGCCTGCATATCCCGATTGATCCTGCGCGGCCAATGTCGTTGCTTCGCTTCCCGAAGCCTTGGCTGCCGCCGCAAATGGTGTGCCTGCGCGTGTCTTTGCCACTATCTCCAGAGCGGCCGCTTGGCTCTGCGTGATGGCCTGGGTAAATATCCGTGTTTCTTTTGACGCGTATTGCGTCGCATTGGCTTTATAGCCTTGGGCGATCTCTTCTTCGGTTGCAGCAATCTTGCCCTCGAACCGCTTGCGATCGAACAGGGCATATCGGATGATTCGCGTCTCTGGCACCGTATAGCGGGTGAGCTGGCGCTTGTAGAATTGCGCAAGTTCGGCTTCTGTGGGCGGTGCACCAGTGCCCGCGACAGAGGTCGGGACAAATGCGATTTGTCCGCTCCGTTCCTCGAGCAGCAACTTGGCGTAAGGCGTCACCAGGCCGGCTGAAGCGCGCGCGGCACCTGCCGCTGGAATGATGAGCGCATTTGTCATCTTGTCTCGCGCCAGATCATCGCGAACGACTGTTTCGCTCAGTTTGCGTTGCGCCAACACGCCAAGAAAAGTGTTCCGGTCGAACGAACCGGCCGGGCCGCGAAAGGCGGGAATGCTCAGAATCTCGCCATCAACCAGACCAAACTCTCCGGGATGTGCGGTCGCCTCAAGTGCTGCCTCAACTACGAACTTGA
>JANNLW010000127.1:0-10141 GCA_031397145.1 Sphingomonadales bacterium
CGGCCAAGCATTCGTCCATATTGGCCGGCAAACACGATCGTCCATCCCTTGCGCAAGTCCCCCGAGAGCGATTGCGCCGCTGCCAGCGTGAAGCTCATCTTGGCAAAGCCGGCCTTGTTTCCCGCCGCACTATAGACCGCAAGCCCGCTCGCGGCGCTCCCTGCGGCATCGATGTTATAATATTGGCGGCCATAACCCTTTCCCACATAGCTGAGCGAGGCCTGGGTTCCGATGTAACTGGTCCGCGAAAGCGGCGTGCCATATTCGATCGAGGGGATCATCACATAGCTGTTATGCTTGCCAAGCACATCATGGACAAAGGAGACCCGAAAACCGAGCTGGTCATGCTTGCTGGTCAATACGCCGGTCTTCGCAATTCCTGCATACAGGCCCGCCTCTAGCGTGCGTGGCAGTTTCCCCAGAGCTTCGACCTGCTGATCCTCGATCCGCGCGCTCCGCTCGGTGCGAAAGTTGAGAAGAGGGCCGAACTTGAAATCGATATCATCTCCGGCATGTTCGCGGGCGAGATCGACCGACAGGTTCACGCCGCGTGTCACAAAGGAATAGCCGTTGATCCGACCCCGTATGATAACGGCCGGGATTTCTACACGGTCGTCGGAACCTGCGTAGCTGGGAACCGTTCCGACACCCAATCCGACCGTCACATAGTCGCGCCGTCGGGCCTCGTCCGCCGCGAGCGCTGGCGTTGCCGCCAGGCTGCCAATAATCGAAATCATCAAGCCGCGCACGTCATGACTCCTGTCGAAAAGGAGATAGCTGCGGAATCTTAACGCCTGCTTTCCCGAATGCGCAATACTCAGAGCCCCAGATCAGACAAGCCGGGATAATCATCGGGCCGACGTCCGCCAGATTCGCGTGACCAGAAAAGCTTTCTTTCACCCGGAGCTATCGCCAGATCATTGATGCTGGCAAACCGATAGGCCATCTGGCCATTCTCGGCAAACTCCCAATTCTCGTTTCCGTAGCTGCGGAACCAGTGCCCATCGGCATCATGCCACTCATAGGCAAAACGAACAGCGATCCGTTTGCCATCGTGCGCCCAGAGTTCCTTGATCAATCTATAATCCAGTTCGCGTTCCCATTTGCGGGTCAGAAAGGCTTCTATCTCAGCGCGACCGTTCGGAAATTCGGCGCGGTTTCGCCAAGCGGTGTCGGGAGTATAGGCCAGTGCGACGCGTGCCGGATCCCGGCTATTCCAGCCATCTTCGGCAGCACGAACTTTTTGGGCCGCCGTTTCAAATGTGAATGGGGGAAACGGAGGGCGTGGTTGCATGATATCAATCCTGTTCAAGCGAAGGGCGTAGCGAATTCAATCCGGATTCCGCCGGGCATCTGGCAAATGAAGTGTCGTGTCTTTGCCCCTTCGCGAATGGGCTCGGGAGCGAATTCGACGACAACGCCGGGATGCACCGCCACACGGGCATGAACCGTATCCAGGTTCGTATCGTCTGCGACGCCCAGCGCAAGATAGTGAAGCCCGATGTTTGCCCGCCTGTCGAAAGGCGTCGCATTCGCGGGATCCGAAACCTGCCATAATGTTATAAGTGTGGTTCCGTCGGATACAAATCGCGCCGGATAATCCGGGCGCTCTCCCGCGATAGCAAAGCCGAGAGCATCGCAGAAAAAACCGGTCGCTGCGTCAAGATCAGGCACAGCCAAGCCCACATGATGCGCGCCGTTGGTCAAGGCTTTGGTCATTTCAATCCTCCATTGTTCTGGTTGGATGGTAAAAGTGCCCGCAGGCGTTCGACTTCGGAGCGCAGCTGATTGAGTTCGGTGGCCAGTGGCCGGATCGCCTGTGCGAGTTCGGCCTCGGTAAAGCGCGGCGTGATGTGTTGCGGGCAGTTCCAATCGAACCCGACCAGGTCGATGAAATAGGCCCTTTCTGCGAGTGCCTTGTAGCCCTCGGGCATCAGCGAAGCGATCAGTCCCGGATCGTCTTCAGCCGAAACGATCCTTGCCCGGCCAAGAATTTTCAGGCGGCGGCGATTTGGATAGTCCATCAGGAACAACGACACGCGCGGCTCTGCAATCAGGTTGGTTGTGCTGACATGCTGGCGGTTGCCGTGATAGTCCGCAAAACCCAGCCGGTTTCCCGGCAAGACCTTGAGGAAACCCGCCGGCCCACCACGATGCTGCATATAGGGCCAGCCCTCACTCGTCACGCTGGCCAGATAGAAGCTATCGCGGGCCGTGATGAACTCGGCCTCTTTGTCCGAGATCGCGTCGGGTTCGCCCGAAGCGCCGTCTTCCATCCGGGCGTAAGAGCCACGCGAACCGTCCGCTTCCTGCATTGCCCGCGCGGCGTCGGTGAACAGGGTGTGGACATAATTCTGGGCCATATCGAAATCCTTTGTGTTGCATGGTCGGCAAACGGGGGGAGGTCTTTCCGACCGCGCTGAACTTGCACTAGATCATTGCATTGGGGACGATAATCGATCAATGCTGTACTATTCTATTTCAATATATGGAATAATAGATGGATCGGCTCCAGACGCTTGAAATGTTCGTAGCCGTCGCGGATCGGGGTGGCTTCGCCACTGCGGCGCGAGCGCTGAGAGTGTCGCCGCCAGCTGTCACCCGCGGCATTGCGGAGCTTGAGGCACGGTTGGGGGTCGTGATGTTCCATCGCTCCACGCGCGCGGTCACGCTCACGGATGAAGGCGCTGGCTTTCTTGAAAAGGCGCGGCGTATCATCAATGAACTGGGCGAGATCGAACGCGCCTTGTCGGGCGCACGATCCGAGCCGCGCGGCCAGCTTTTCATCACGGCGCCCGTAGCTTTTGGGCGATTGCAAGTTCTACCCGTTGTCACTGAACTGCTCGACCGGCATGCCGATCTCAAGATCAGGATGATGCTGATCGACCGCAACGTGCGTATTGTAGAAGAAGGCATCGATGTTGCCGTGCGGATCGGGCCGCTGGCCGACTCTGCATTGAAGGCGGTCCTGATCGGCGCGGTGCGGCAGGTACTTGTCGCCAGCCCCGCGTATCTTGCCCGATCGGGCGTTCCAGAAGCACCGCAAGATCTCGTCCAGCATCACCTGATCTCATCGACTGGACCACGCGCTGCGAACGAGTGGCGTTTTGGCACGCGACGCGAAATCCAGATTGCGGTTCAACCACGCCTGATGGTCAATACAGTTGATGCCTCGGTCGCCGCGGCCGAAGCAGGCGCAGGGATTGCCAATCTGCTAAGCTATCAGGTCGAAGATGCTCTACATGCGGGACGGCTAATCGAAGTGATGCGTCCAGATGCGCCGGATGCACTGCCAGTGCACCTGTTGTTTGAGGCGAGCCGCAGCGGCGCTGCCGCTACGCGCGCCTTTGTCGACGCGATGCGAGAGCGCGGGCGGGCGCATAGCTGGCAACTATAGGCCCGCTGCGCATCCGGGTCAGAACATGTATTTGACTTTGACCCCGTGCGCATTTTCCCCGGGTGCGATGCCGAATTGGGCGGCGGCAAATTTGGGTGGGCCGAGGCTGCCCATCGCGTTCCTCGAAAAGCCATAGCCTTCGCGAGGGATCATGATGGCCAAGTCCATCTTGCCGTTCGCATTCTCGTCATGGACGAGTGCAATCGCATAGATGCCCGGCGCAAGATCGGCGAAACGGACAATAGCCGCTTTGGCTGCAGGCACGATCGCCTTTCGAGCCTGCGCGTCCTTTTCGCAATTGGGGAACGCTTTGGCATTGGCCGTCAGGCAAACGAGGACATTGCCTTTCAGGCTGCGCAAGCCGGTGATGGAAAGGTCAAGGCTGGCTGGTTCCGACGCTCCGACGCTCAGCGCTGCCAAAATGCCCAAGCCCGCGATCCGTGCCGCAGACCTTGTCCCAGAAACGGAAATACAGCCCGTAATTGCAGCGATATTCATCATGATGACGCTGGTGATGCGTCGCGGTGATCAGCCATTTTCCAAGTTTCCCACTGACCATGAAGCGCGGGAAAAGCTCCCAGCCCATATGGTTGGTGACACCCATAAGCGTCATGATCGAAAGCACAACCGCGAGTGCTGCAACATGGATCGGGATCAGGAAGACCAGCGCGGGGATCACAATGGCCCCGGTCAACGCTTCCCATGGATGAAAGCTCATCGCCGCCCAAGCGGTCGGCGGGCGGCTGGCATGGTGGGTCGCATGAGCAACCTTGAACCACCACGGCAGGTGCATCAGCCGGTGCGTCCAGTAAAACCAGGTGTCATGCGCGGCGAGGAAGAGGAAGACCGAGACCGGGAGATACCAGAGCGGGAATGTGTGGAGGTCGCGATAGATCAAGGTCCAGCCGCGATTGTCCCACCCCCACGCGACGATGCCCGCAGGGATGCCATAGATCGCGGCACTGGCGAGCGACCATCCAATCTCGCGCCGGATTTGGGGGGTAAGTTGTTCATATAGGCCGCGATGCTTCACGCGCGTCGCCCAAGCAAATGCCCCGCTGACGATCAAGTAGCGGATGCCGACGATCAGCGTCATGGCCATGGTGGAGAGGAGCAGCCCGGTTCGCATGCAACGCCCATATGGCAAAAGGAACCGTCATGGAATTGCGCAGATCGTTCGGCCTTGACAGGAATGGGCCAATTCGGTCATCAAACGTCATCGGGCCTCCGGCAGGCGCCCGGTTTTTCAGACGATATTGTCCAAGCGCTGCCCTGTTCTCTGGTTGATGGAGACAGGTGGGCATGTCTCATTTGTCGCCAAGACCAGTACCGGCTGGAGGCGATATTCACTCATGCAACCTATAATTCTCAATGTGGCGCTCTTGCTGGCGCTCTTGCTTTTCTTTTCAGCAATCGAGGCAGCCGTGCCTTTTGCAACAAGACCAAATGTCGCGCGACGACCAGCCAATCTATGGCTGATGCTCTGCACATTTTCAGTCAATGCAGGTCTGACCGCCCTTGTGGCGATGGCAGCATTCTGGCTCCCCACGAAGCAGTCAGGGATTACGGGGCATTCGGGCCTGCCGGCAGTTGCCATCGCGATCCTGACAGTCATCAGTCTCGATCTCGTCACCTATGGCGCGCATGTAGCTTTGCACAAATTCCCTTGGCTCTGGCGCATCCACCGCGTTCACCACTGCGATCCGTTTGTTGACGCAACAACCGCCTTTCGACAGCATCCGTTAGAGGGCCTGTGGCGTTTCAGCTGCCAAATGACCGCAATCCTGCTGCTTGGCCTGCCCTTGGCAGTTGTTGTGGTTTACCGTTTGGCGTCCTCGATCAATTCAGTGCTAGAACATTCGAACATTTCGATCGGGCGGACGATCGACAAGGCTGTTGCTTGGCTTTTCATAACCCCCAACATGCACAAGGCTCATCACTCGCGCCTGCCACATGAAACCGATTCGAACTATGGAAACCTGCTGTCGGCATGGGACCGAATGTTCTCGACATTCACCCCGACCGAGCGCGCTTATGCACTGGACTATGGCTTGGATTCGATCGACCAGATCCGCGCGGGATCGATCCGGAAACTGCTCATGATGCCGTTTTCAAAACGATAGGAGAACCTCCCTGTCAGCGCACAACCAACCGGACCGGTGCCTATGCTCGGCCGAACGAAATTTCTGTGGTGTATTGCTTTTATAACACACTATGGTTATCCCGCTTTCCCTCAAGGAGCCTTGAATGACGGTGATCGTGGAGTTGGGGAATAGCGGCTTTTTGGAGCCAGGCCGGTTTCGCTGGTTAAGAGCGCTCACGTTCATGGTCATTTTGGCGGTGCTGTGCGTCCTGACCTTCAATCTGACAGCCGATGCCACGCTGAGGTTTAACGGCTTGCTGTCAGGAGAACTATTCACGACGCGCGCTGCGGCCCCACACGGCGCACGGCTGGCAGCAGTTTTGGTGGGTTCGTCGATGATGCTGGCGGCCTATGCACTGGCCGTGCGGCTAGGCGAACAGCGCATCGCGCGCGAACTGAACCTGCGGAGCGCGCCGGGCGAATTGGCGCTGGGCATCCTCATCGGCGGCACCATCATGGCGATCATCATTGGCATTTTGTGGTGTGGCGGCTGGGTGGTCATAAACGCCAGTCCCGTCACATCCGTATCGGAATCGCTGAAGCAGACAATCCAATCGGCAGTCGTCGAAGAAGTGTTGTTGCGTATCGTCATATTCCGAATGCTGTGGCGCGCGTTCGGCGTCTGGCCCGCATTGGTCGCAACCGCGCTTCTGTTCGGGGGGCTTCACTTGTCCAACCCAGATGCCAGCCTGTTCGGCGCACTTTGTCTCGTTGCAGGCGAAGGAATCGGTTCCGGGCTCTACTTGCTGACAGGTCGCATCTGGATGTCCATCGGCATGCACGCCGGATGGAATTTCACCCAGGGTTGGTTGTTCGGAAGTGTCGTTTCCGGCCTCGACAGTTTTAGTGGGGGGCCCTTGTCTACGCGTCCGCTTGAAGGCGTCGCTACGCTTTTGAGCGGTGGCGGGTTTGGCCCCGAGGCCACGATCGCTGCGCTTTTCGTCTCGCTGGTCGGTAGCGGCGTGTGCCTCGGCCTGGCTTGGCGCAATGGCCGATTTGTGAACACCGGGGATACCCAATAAGGTTTCCCCAGCTGGTTCCGATTATCCCCGCATCCCCAGCTTCTTCTCCACCCCGCGCCCTCACATCCAAAATCGCATGCGCTGCATAACTCCAAGTGCAGCAATGCTGCTGCATCTGAAGGAAAGCAAATGTCCCTCGCAGATGTTTGCCTTCTGCTTGCCGCGCTGTTCGCTTTTGCGACCTTGATCCTCAAGATCGTCGAAGTGACGCGCGGCAAGTAGGCAACGGGATGGGGAGCGGGCTACCATCTGCTCCCCACAACGATTTGACCCCCGGCTGCTACCACAACCGGGGGTCAGAAGGAGACCTTGTCTCTCGCCCATCCTGAATAGCGTCGTCGGCCGAAAATTTCAAGCCTTTGGGAGCACGGAGGGAAATGATGATGCAGTTTTTTGCACCATCAAGTTGTCCGAAACATGCGATTTTGGCGACACCTTGCTCACCCCCGCATCCCCAGCTTCTTCTCCACCCCGCGCCACAAGGCCGTGAACGCTTCCCCCGCCGCCGATTGGGGGGCATAGGCACCCACTGGAGTGCGGCGGACGGCCATTTGTTCGACGGAGCTGGCCATAGGGATCACGGGCCATGCCGGATCAGCCTCCAACGCCCCGCGGTGCAGGGTGCGCCTGCGGTCGACCATCGAAAAGACCGGAAGGATTGCACCATGGCCCTTATGCTCGCGGTCGAGATGGGCCACCACTTCGTCGAACGCGCGGCGTGAGAGCGGGGACGGGATCACTGGCACGAGAATGATGTCCGCCGCGCGCATGACCTGTTCGCTGGTCTCGGTCAGGCCAGGCGGGCAATCGAGGATGACCCGGTCATAAGCCTTCGCCAAGCCCTCGATCAGTTTCGACAGCCGCTTCTTCTTGTCCATCCTGAAAAGCAGTCCGTCCAGCCCACGCAAGGACGTGTCGGCCGCAAGAAGGCTCAGCCGGTCGATCGCGGTGGGGGCAATCAGCTTTTCAGGCGCAACGTCCTTGGCAAACACAGCTTGCGCCGCACCCTTGCTCCTGCCTTCATGGCCGAGTAGAAACGAGGCTGCGGATTGCGGATCGAGATCCCATAACAGCGTGCGCCTTGAGGACTGGATTGCCGACGACCAGGCGAGGTTGACGGCCAATGTGGTCTTCCCCACTCCGCCTTTGAGCGAATAGACTGCAATCACCGCCATCCGCTGTTTCGTCACGCCCCGTTTGTCCTTTCCGATCAATGAGCGGCGAGCGTTTCACTTTTGTGACGGAACTGCAAGCCCGGACAGGAAGGCATCAACGTCGCTGGCGGATCGGTCGGCAGTTTCTTCCATCGGGGCATGGCCGATACCAGGGTAGATGATCAGCTTGGCTTGTGGCATCGCCTTGGCAAACCAGTTCGCAGATGCAACCGGAATAAGCTTGTCCTCTGCCCCCCAGAGGATCAAAACGGGCATAACCAGTTTTCCAAGCGCGGCAGGGTCAACTGGCGTCCGTTTCGCTGAAAATCGTAAAACCGTTGCCCGTCGGTTGCCCGGATAGAGAAGCAATTCCCAATAGCGGTCGATCATGCGGTCATTGATAATCGACTGGTTGCTGAGGGACTGATGCAAGCTCCGCTCGACAAGAAAGCGCGGCGTGATCACTTCGGCGATACGATTGACACCCGGTATCATTGCAATGCGGAACCCGACGGGAAGGGACTTGGTTTTGACTTCCGGCGCGCCACCAGAATCGACGAGAATCAGCGCGCTAACCTTTTCGGGATGGGCGAGCGCATAGTTCCAGGCAACCGCGCCTCCCATCGAATTGCCAGCCAGAGCAAAATGTTCGACACCGATTTTGGCGAGCGCCCGATCCAGTGTGTTGACAAACGACGCCGTGCTATAATCGCCAGATGGATTGGGGCCGGTCAGGCCATGGCCGATCTGATCCAGGCTGATGACCCGGTACTTCATACCGAGCCGTTTTACCCAAGGTTCCCAAGTCTGGAGCGATGCGTTCGAACCGTGGAGCAGGACGAGAATGGGTCCGTCGCCCTTTCCTTCATCACGCGCATGAACGAGAAGTCCGCCCCCAACATCGAAAAACTGCGACGCGCTGTTGTAATATTTCGCCTGAAGGTCAGCCGGATCCAGATCGCGCTGCCATCCCAGTAAAAGCAGGAGGAGGAGCCCGATCCCCATCAGCGGCAATGCCAATTTCAAGGAGCGTATCATGCTGCACTCCCACCACGAATTGACATTCTTGGGCGCGATCCGAGCCGCCCGAACTGACGCTTCTTGCGGCATGCATCCGGTCGACAATTCCCGAAGGACACTCGCATAGATCCTGTGTCGACATGTTTCAGCTAGTACGCAAGATCGAATTTCCATTCGATCAATTCCTGTGAGAAAGATGGCGTCGCATCAAAACAGGCTTCAATCGAACAGTGGAGCATTCGTTGGCAATGGAACTCAAGCAAGCTGGTCGCCTATCGGGAGCTTCCTGATCCGTTTGCCAGATGCCGCAAAAAGTGCGTTGGTGAGGGCAGCAGCGAAAGGCGGAAACGCGGGTTCACCCATACCTCGCGGCGGCGCTTCACTCGGTACGATATGGGTCTCGATCCGGGTCGCAGCGCGGTCGATCCGCATCATCGAATAGTTGTCGAAATTGCGCTGTTCGATTTGGCCGTTCTTGATCGTGATTGCCTGCCCAAGCGCAGTCGAAAGCGCATCATTGACCGATCCCTCGACCTGCATGCGGACACCGTTGGGATTCACAGCGATCCCGCAATCGACCGCGGTCACGACACGATCGACCCTGAACGTTCCGGCGGTCCCCATCGTCACGTCGACGACATGGGCAACATAGGTGCCGAACGAAAAATGCGCGGCAATTCCGCGTCCCGATCTCTTGGGGAGCGACGAACCCCATGCGGCCTTCTCGGCCGCCAACGCGAGTACCGTCGCAAGCCGACCGGTCGAAAAGACCGGTCCGCCATGTCCATCATAGGGCAGGTCGCGTGGCGCACCCAGCAGGGCGAGGCGGAAAGCGAGTGCATCCTTGCCAGCAGCCTCTGCGACTTCATCGAGAAAGGCCTGCATCGTCCAGCCATTGATGTTGTGCCCAGGCGCACGCCAGGCACCGCGCGGTGCAGCGCTTGTTACCGGCACATAGTCAAATCGACGATTGGGCACGAGAACGCCCGGATGATCGAATGCCCACATTTCGGATTCGGAAAGTGCCGCGGCACTTTGGTCAGTACTCCCGCGATAACGCCGCGACTGGCTTGCAACGCCGTGAATCCATCCGGTAAGTGCGCCCTTTGCATCGAGTGCCGCCTTGAAAAGATGGGCACCGCCGGGACGATAAAGATCGGTCGTCATATCGCATTCGCGTGTCCAAAGGAGTTTGACCGGTGATCCCACCTCCTTGGCGATCAGCACGGCTTCGGCAACCATGTCTGTATAAAGCCTGCGACCGAAACCGCCGCCGCACCTGACCGGCACGACCTCAACGGATTCAAGAGGAATCCCGAGGATCGCCGAAACTGTGATCGCGACACTGATCGGCTGTTGCGTGGGTGTGACGATCCTTGCGCCCCCTTCGAAAACATGTGCGATA
>JANNLW010000140.1:0-8203 GCA_031397145.1 Sphingomonadales bacterium
CCGGCGCGCGCCAGTTCCTCATGTGCCCAAGGTGTGCGTTTATCGATCGAGAAACTTGGCGCACGGTATCCTGTAACTGATACGCCTCCAGCATCTTCAAGTATCTTGCGCGCGCGGGCAATATCGGCGGCAAACGTATCCGGCGTCATGTTAAACACGCGATCATGCGCACAGCCATGGCTGGCAAGTTCATGCCCTGCATCGACGATCCGGCGGATAAGCGCCGGGTGCCGTTCTGCGACCCAGGCCAGCGTAAAGAAGGTGCCTTTGACCCCGGCCTCGTCAAAAAGCGACAGCACAGCGTCGGTATTGGTCTCCACGCGGCGGTCAAGTCCATCCCAGTCGCGACGGTCAATCACCGTCTCGAAGGCACCGACCTGGAACCAGTCTTCGATATCGACCGAGAGCGCGTTACGCACCATGTGCGCCCCCTACCAGTTTCAGGCGGAGGGAGCGCGGCGAATCTCGCCTTGTTGGTTCCGCGCTTCATCAGCTTCGACCCAATCGACCAATAGACCCAGCACGCGTCGCAAGGCGGCACCTTGTTCCTCGACTTGAGCCTCAAGCATGACAACGCGCGCTGCAAGATCAAGCGCTTGCGGATCATGTGTCAAATCTCGGCCACTCTCGACCAGTTTTAGTGACCCTTGTTCTGCATTCCCGGCAATTGCCTCGTCATTGCCCAAATCGGCTATCACGGCTTCGACCAATGCGCGGTCGATTACTGTCGATTCTTCAATCGATGCCATCAGCAGCACACGCGTCATCAGATTATTGATTTTTCGGGGAATTCCACCGGAATACAAATGTATGGCTGCAAACGCGCCGTCGTCGAATGCCGGCGTACCCGCCCAGCCGACAAGACTCATGCGATGCACGATGTAGGGGCCTGTTTCGTCCTGAGTCATGGCCGTGAGATGATGCGTCGCAATGACACGCTGGCGCAACTGTTCCAGCTGTTTGGAATTATTCAGGCGATCGCGGAACTCGGGCTGCCCAAGAAGAAATATCTGGAGCATCGATTGACCGCCGGCCTGGAAATTGGACAGCATTCTCAACTCTTCAAGACTGGAAACCGGTAAATTCTGCGCTTCATCAACCACTACAAGTGTCCGTTGTCCGGCCCGTGCGCGCTCCGCGATGAAACTCTCCACTCGGGACAGCAATTGCGCCTTGTCCGGACCGTCAACCGGCACGCCCAATGCAACGGAGACCATGCGAAGCAAATCGTCCCCTTCCAACTGCGTTGAAACGAGCTTGATCGCATTGACGCGATTTCGGTCGATCGTTTCCATCAAATGGCCGACCAATGTTGTCTTGCCCGCACCGATTTCGCCGGTCACGACGATAAAGCCCTCCCCTTGCGCGAGACCATAGCCAAGATAGGCCATGGCTTTACGATGGGTTGCGCTTTCGAAATAGAACCGTGGATCGGGCGTCAATTGGAATGGACGCCCGGTCAGGCCAAAATGATCGCTATACATGCGTGCCTCCGACAACCCCTGCCCCTCTCAAAAACTATATCGCATTCCGAGCAAGGCTGAAGCATTCAGGTCACCCTCCTGCCCTTCAACCTTGTTCGAATACAGGCCGATCGCGGCGAGGCCACTCAATCGCCTTCCGAATGTTCTCCGGTATGAACTGGTCACCCCGGTACTGAGCACGCTCGATGCATTCAATATGCCCGAATTATAGAGACTGGCAAAGATCTGCGCGTCTATCTGTGACCGCTCGTCGAGCTGATAGGCGACTTGTCCCTGACCAAACCAGCTCTCGTCGCGGACGCCGTCCAGATTGAATGTGGCTCCGGCAACGATCGGTGTTTCATATTTTCTCTGGGCATAGCCAAGTCCCGCACCCATCGTCCACGGCCCGCGTTGCCGAGACATGACCGCCGTCACGCCACGTGTGCGAAAGACTGAACTGTTGATCGACTGGAACGCCGGATTGAGGCAACCGCCAGCACTTCCGCCGCCTCCAAAGACGCAGCCGCCAAACTGGGGCGCGAGCGGATTGCTGACGGTCGCAAAATTGGTCGGAAGCAGGGCGAGATTGTCATTGAGCTGCTGCCCGAACGTCTGGATTTCGTCATAAACAACGACACCAACGGCGGTCGATTGATTCATTTGGTATGAGAGCGAGCCGGTATAGCTCATGCTGCCATAACGTCGTCCGATACGCGCCTCGAGGCTGGTCCGGCGGCTTGGCCGCCAGGCGACACCGACATCCCAATAAATGCCGTCCAGATCATAGGCCAAGAGGCGCGGGGAAGCTGGATCCGTAACGAATCGACCCTTAGCGTTGACAACGGGAGCACCGGTCAGATCGAGTAACGGTGCCCTTTGGCTGGCTTCTATGTCTTCATATCCAACACCGCCAACAATCGCGACCGTGGGAGAGACAGGTACAATTGCATCGCCGCGAAAGCCTTTTCGGTCGAAGCGCTGGTCGAGTTGGCCAGCATCCTCACGCTCATAGGCTCCGGCAATAGTCCAGCCAAAGGGAAGTTCACCGGGTCCCATGCCAACGCTTGCGGTTGCAAGTTGGCTGACCGAATCGTCAAAATTGTCCAAGCGCGGCTGCCCGGGTGCGAAGACGACATCGTCCGCTTCAACCTTGGTGTACGCAAGTCGATAGGCTGCATTGACCTCAAGGGGCCCTGCTTCGGTCTTGAAGTTTGGCCCGGCATAAACCGAATAGACTTGCGTGACATTGTCGACATTGCCGATCAGAAGGCCGGGAGCATCGCCTCGTCCATCAATTCTTGCACGGGTTGCCAGCGCGCCGGCTTCAATCGAGAGGTTGTTGGGAATGACCTGGTAGCGCGCCCGCGCAAGTCCAGAATGGACATCGCCGTCTTCGATGTTGTTGTCCCAGCTGATCCGCCGTTCATAGCGGTAGCTAAGTTGCGCTTCGCTCCGTCGGTTCGACACCGAAGTATCGACGCCTGCTGCCACTTGAGAGTAGGTCAGAACTTCATTGCTACCCTTCAGGTCGGCGGAAATGATCTGGCCGACTTCGAGATAGGGCGTGATTTCCTTGCGCGCATGGGCGGACGTTGCGAGCGTCAGGGCTGCAATCAAACCGACAAATACTCCGGATTGACCGTGCATCTTCATTCTCCGTAACCATAGTAAGAGCCAAATTTGCGGTTGGATCCAGAGAAGGTGACGGCGTTAAGCATCAATTGTATGTTGGGGCAGGAATCGATCAGCACGAGCGCATCGCGCAATTCACACTCGGTTGTCTGGTCAGCGCGCACGACGAGCAGGATTTGCCCGACGTGGAGCGCAAGGACCGATGCTGGCGATGCCGCCAGCGCCGGAGCGGAATCAAAAAGCACAATCCTGCGGGGATGGTGCGCAGCAAGATTGTCGATCAGAGTCCTTGTGCGGCTTGACGCCAGCAATTCCGTGTCATGATTGCTTTGGCGGCCTGCCGGGAGCACGGAAAGGTTTGGAATGTCCGTTCTGATGACAAGCTGCTCTGCATCGATTGAAGGATCGGCGAGTGCGTCCATCAAGCCCATGCCGCCGGGAAGCCCAAGCGTGGAAAGCACCTCGGGTTTCGCTACATCGGCATCGACGAGCAAGACTTCAATATCGGTCTCGCTGGCCATCGAGAGCGCAAGATTGACCGAACAAAATGTTTTGCCCTCATTTGGTTGTGCCGAGCATATCAGGATCAACCGGCCATTGTGGACCGGATCGGCCTTTTGCCCGCCAAGGGCACGCAGCAGCAATTGACGCTTTACCAGCCTGAACTCCTCGGAAAGTGCGCTTGGTGGCGCACCAGGGACGATGAATCCCCCATCGCGGAGCCACTGACGATCAACTGGGACAGGTTCGAGGTGCGTGGTCATCGGCAGGGGTGGAACTGTCACCGCATGATCGCTACTCGCCACTGGAGTAGGCGCATCGTCCGTTTGCGCCGAGAAAGCGCGGAAATTATAGACGTCTGCGGCCCGTTCGATGAGCGATCCAGAGGCAGGTTTCGGTTTTTGGTTCATCGTCATGATCCTCAAGCCACCATGCCGCGCTGGACGAATTCGATCACAAGCAGCAACACAAACATGCTCACCAGTGCCAGTGAGCCGCCCATGAAATATTTAAACTTCTGCCGACGGACCGACCGCTGCACCGGGTTCAGCACTTCCGAAATCGAACCAATGACAGGAATTCCGCTCGCGCGTTCAAGACGGCCGGCCGTTGCGTAGGTCGTTGTGATCTGCCCGATCGCAAAAGCAGCGCCAACTCCCGCCGCCGTGCCTGCAAATAGCACCAACACCAGTAATAGCGGCCGATTGGGGGCCTGTGGTGTGCGCGGAGCGGTGGGTGGTTCGATAACACGAAAACTGATCGAGTTGGTATCGGTCTGCAGCGATCCGCGCAGCTTTACTTCCTCGCGATTGGCAAGCAGCTTGTCATATTGTGCCTTCAAGACTTCATAATCCCGGTTGAGCCGCTGTTGTTCTGCAGCAACGCCGGGTTCCTCGACCTGTTTGGACTGATACTGGGTCATCTCTGCCTGAAGCTGAGCCTTTCGCGCGCTCAATGCCCCAACTGCGGCCTGCTTTTCCGCCTGCATCGATCTCAGCGTGACGTACATGGGGTTGGGGGAACCACTGCTCACAACGCGTCCGCCACGCATCTCTGCGGCCGCCGCCGTTCGGGCGCGGGCCAATTGGCTGCGCAACGATACCATATCGGGATGACTTTCGGTCCAGCCTCGCGCCAACCCTTCAGAAATCTGGCCTTCGATTGCCGCAACACGACTCGAAGCGGAGCCACCAAAGCCACCTTGTGTGGCCACTGACTGGGGAACCGAATTCATTTGGCCATTGACGGCTGCGAGTGCACCTTGGGCTGCCATCAGACCGGAATCGACCTGTCCCAGTTCGGCGCGGGCGGCTTCCATCCTTTGGCTTACCGAACCAACTCCGGGCAAAAGGCCGATATACTTTGCTTCAAAAGCTGCGCGCTTGGCTTCGGCTTCTTGAAGTTGGATCTCGCGCTGGGAAAGTTGCGAATCCAGAAAGCGCAGAGTCTGCGTCGTTTCCGTTCGACTTCCTGAAAGATTGCCTTCGACGAACAGGTCGAGCAGTCTCTGCACGACGTCCCTTGCCAGCTTCGCATTCTGCGCATTGGAAAACCCTCCATAGCCGGCGGACGCGCTGATCTGGAACAGATTGTCCTGTTTTGCGATGATCTCGATGTTTTTACGCAACCCGGCAATCTGGTTGGCGATCTC
Organism: Sphingomonadales bacterium; assembly: GCA_031397145.1. Taxonomy (GTDB): domain Bacteria; phylum Pseudomonadota; class Alphaproteobacteria; order Sphingomonadales; family Sphingomonadaceae; genus Aquisediminimonas. Next base: position 5,251 of record JANNLW010000140.1, read on the forward strand.
TCCGGGCGTTGCACCCGATGCAACGAGGCCAGTTCCGCGTACAACCTTTTCCAGATTGTCCGCAGACATCAGGGTTTGGGTAATCCCGTCAATATCATTCTTGCGCTCGGCCGGTGTGATGCCGAGCTTGTCTGGGAGCAACGACTGTGTCTGGACAAAGACGCTGGCCTTTGACTCATATTTGTTCGGGATCGTGCTTACGGCCAGCCAGCCAGCCAAGCACACACCCCAAGCGACGGCAAGCGCGAGCCAGCGACGCAGCCAAACGCCATGGAGGGCAATCCTGATCTCTTCGTAGATGCTATTCATTTGCGCAGGCGATCAGAACATTGATTCAGGGATGATGATCACATCGCCCGGCTCAAGCCGCACATTGGCTTTCGAATCACCTCGCTTGAGCAAGTCCCCAAGCCGAACCGCGTACGTGCGCTGCTTGCCAGTGCTGCGATCCTGCCGGATCAATCGCGCCTTGTTGGCCGCCGCGTATTCGGAGAGGCCGCCAACCGCGATCATTGCGTCCAGCAGCGTCATGTTGGCGCGGTATGGGATCGACGCCGGCTTTTCTGTTGCTCCCACTACGCGGATCTGTTGTGAAAATGTTCCCGAAAAATTGTCCACGATCACCGAAACCAGTGGATCGTTGATGAATTCGGAAAGCTGCATCTTGATATCCTGCGCCAGCATCGTCGGCGTCTTTCCAACGGCCGGCAAGTCCTCGATCAATGGCGTGGTAATGCGGCCGTCAGGGCGGACCTGGACTTTTGCGCCCAATTCGGGATTGCGCCAGACAAAGATTGTCAACTGGTCAAGCGGCCCGATAATATATTCTTCGCCTGGCCCTTCCTGGCCTGCGACGAACGACGCTGAAGGCAGTTGCGGCCCCGATGTACCCGAAGCACAACCTGTTACCGCCAATGACGAAAGGCCAATGCCCAGCAAAATCCGAGACGAACGAACAAAACGCATGTGTACCCACCCTGAAACCCGAACAGACACGTCTTTGGTTTAATCCCGATGAACCGGGGCAAAACAGTGACGATAATGATCGCTTTTATGGCTCGAATAGGTGAATATAGTGTTAGGGTTGATGATGTGACGTCACCGGCCAATCAGGATTTCCTGTGCCGGAGGATGGCCGAGAAAATTTCCGGGACTGGCCGAAAACCCATAGGCTCCAGCCATGAAGACCGCGACGACGTCTCCAACATCGGCATGCGGCAGGCTGACATCGTCAGCGAGGCGGTCAAGCGGTGTGCATAAACAGCCAACAATAGTTGCGACTTCCGCCGGGTCGGCGCCAAAGCGTGAAGCGATCGCAACCGGATAGTTTCGCCGCACCACAGTGCCAAAATTGCCCGACGCCGCAAGTTGGTGGTGCAGGCCCCCATCTGTCACAAGAAACACTTCCCCGCGACTGATTTTCCGATCGACAATGCGGGTCAGATAGACCCCAGCCTCGCCGACCAGATAGCGGCCCAATTCAACTGCAAACAGTGTTTCGGATAGGTATTCCAGACGCTTATCAAGACTTTCCTGTAAATGCTGGCCAACAAATCGAATATCAACTGCTTCTTCCCCCGGGAAATAGGGAATACCAAACCCACCGCCCAAATTGACGAGCGGAGGGCATTCACCAACGTCCTCGGCCAGCCGCCCGGCGAGTTCTAAGGTCTGCCGCTGGGCGTCGGCAATTGCTTGTGAGTTGAGCGCCTGGGAGCCTGCAAAAATGTGAAACCCGCGCCAATCGGCGCCAGCGGAGCGGATCACGCGAACAAGGTCTACCGCACGATCAGCATCGACGCCAAATGGTTTTGCTCCCCCTCCCATGCGCATTCCAGACCCTTTGAGATCAAAGTCCGGATTGACTCGTACCGCCAGTTTTGGCCTCATTCCAAGGCGCTCCGCAATCGAAAGTGCGCGAGCAGCTTCTCCCTCTGATTCCAGATTGAGCGTAATGCCTGCGGAAATTGCTGCCTCCAGTTCACGATCCCGTTTTCCCGGGCCGGCAAAAGAGATGTGTTGCGCGCCCGCGGCCAATGCGATCCGCAGCTCGCCTTCAGAGGCAATGTCGAGCCCATCGACCAACGGTGTGATGGCCGAAACGAGCTCCGGCATAGGATTGGCCTTGATGGCATAGTGCACGGCGACCTCAGTCGGCAGCGCCTCGCTCAACGAGGCAATCTTCGCCCGGATAAGGCTTAAATCATACACAAACAGGGGCGTATCACCGGCGCGCCCGATGAGTGCTTCAACTTTTTCGCCGTCGATCAGCAGACGCCCATCTTCATTGGGGAAAAAGCCCGGCGGGATGGATCCCATCGGCTTCATGCCAATACCTCCGCCCTGATCGCGGCGCGATCAAGCTTGCCATTGGCATTATAGGGCAACTCATGGCGCCACATGATCTGCCTCGGCATCATGAACGCAGGAAGCTGGGCTCTGAAGTATGCCAGAAGCCGTTCCTCGGTCTCACGTGCGCCTTTTACAACCAGAATGATCGATTGCCCCAAGCGCTCGTCCTCCACGCCAACAGCAACAGCCTCCGAGGTTGTGCCGCTTGCGATTGCCGCCGCTTCAATTTCATTCGGGCTGATGCGATTTCCCGAAACCTTGATCATTTCGTCATCGCGACCCAAAAAATAGTGGAGTCCTTCGCTGTCGCGATGGGCCGTATCGCCTGACCATACCGCCAACCCGCCATAAGCAGAGTTCACTGGAGCCGGTCTGAATCGCTGAGCCGTGCGGTCCGAATCCCCCCAATAGCCCTTGGCGACCAATGGCCCGGCATGGACCAGTTCACCTGCCTCTCCATCGTTCGCGATACTGCCATCGGGCCGCACGACCATGATTTCGGCAAATGGAATGCACTTCCCCATCGAATCAGGATGGACGTCAACGAGCGATGGATCAAGATAGGTCGAGCGAAACGCTTCCGTCAGGCCGTACATCGGAT
>JANNLW010000148.1:0-9266 GCA_031397145.1 Sphingomonadales bacterium
TGACCTACAATTTGCGCAACCTGAGCGGCGATGGCTCGCTTGAACCCGACAATGCCGGACTTTCGAAACTGGGTCGCTCAACAATCTCAAGGATCGAAGCCGAAAAACTGTTACTCGATCTCAGTCACGGCGGGGCAAGGACGATCGCGGACGGAATAGCCGCGGCGACCCGGCCGCTTTCGATCAACCATAGCGGCTGTCGTGACTTGTTTGATCATCCACGTAACGTGCATGACAACGCATTGAGGTCGCTTGCCGAAAAGGGGGGCGTTTTCGGCATCTATTTCATGCCCTTCCTCGCCGCGGGCAGCAAGCCGACGCGCGATGACTTGATCCGACATATCGAACATGCGGTCAATGTCTGCGGCGAAGACCATGTCTCGATCGGCACTGACGGAAATCAGCTACCGATCCCGATCAACGAGGAGACGTGGAAGCGCGCAAAGGAAATGCACGAATTCCGGTCTTCCCACGGATTTGCGGCGCCTGGTGAAGGACCGGACATTCTGACAATCGTGATGGACTACAACCGGATTGATCGTTTCCAGCAGTTGGCGGTCGCCTTGGAAAAGCGGGGTTGGAAGGTGACCAAACTCGAAAAACTGTTCGGGATGAATTTGCTGCGCTTGTACCGGGAAGTCTGGGGCAGCTAACGAACCGCCTTTTTCAGCGCCAGTCGCACCAGCGCGTCGAGGCTTGCACCACCACCCAGTTCGGCTTCAGCCGCCGCGACAGCCGCTCCTGCTTCAACTGGCCGGAACCCCAGATTGGCGAGCGCCGAGACCGCGTCCGCGGCCGCCCCGCCCACCGCTTTGGGCAACGTACCAGCCGGTCCGATCGCAACACCGCCGATCTTGTCTTTCAATTCCATCACGATCCGCTGCGCCAACTTCGGCCCGACGCCATTGGCACGGGTGACCATCGCTTTGTCCTCGCTGGCGACGGCTCGGCTCAATTCATCGGCATCGAGCGTGGACAGGATCGCAAGCGCGACCTTGCCGCCGACGCCCTGCACGCTGGTCAAAAGGCGGAACCAATCCCGTTCACCAACCGAGCCGAAGGCGAAAAGCGTCATCGCGTCCTCGCGAACCTGCATTTCGGTGAAGACCATTACCTCACCACCGACTGGCCCGATTGCCGAAAGGGTCCGGGCTGAAGCCAGCACGAGATAGCCTACTCCGCCAACATCGATCACGGCATAATCGACGGCGTTTTCCGCCAATACTCCGGTTAGTCTGGCAATCATTTTGGCCCCAGCGCCCTTCTGCTCGCCAGATGATGCGCATGAGTGATCGCAACTGCAAGCGCATCCGCGGCGTCGGCTCCTGAGATCTTCACGCCGGGCAATAGGCGCGCGACCATCGCATGAACCTGAGCCTTTTCGGCATTGCCGACCCCGACGACCGCCTTCTTGATAAGGCGTGCGGCATATTCACCAACGTCAAGTCCAGTGCGCGCCACTGCGAGCAGGCAGACGCCGCGTGCCTGACCCAGCTTGAGGGTTGATTGCGGGTTTGCATTGACGAAGACTTCCTCAACCGCTGCGGCCTCCGGCTGGTGTTGAAGCATCAAATCCGCCAGCGCATTGTCAAGCGCCACAAGGCGTTCCGGCAGTGGCGCCTTGGCGTCCGTGGAAATCTGTCCGTTGGAAATGTGGCTGAGCCGGTTCCCGACCGCTGCAATCACGCCCCAGCCGGTGGTGCCAAGGCCGGGGTCAAGGCCGAGGATGATCAGCCCAACTTCTCCATCACATCATCAGGCACATCGTAATTGCCCCAGACGGTCTGGACGTCATCATCGTCATCAAGCGCATCGAGAAGCTTCATCAGCGCCGTAGCATCGCCTTCGCCAACGGTGACCATCGTCTGCGGTCGCCAGGCAAGCTTCACGGTTTCAGGCGTGCCCAGCGCGGTTTCCAGGGCCTTGGAAACTTCGTGGAGTTCGTCCATTGCTGTCCATATCTCATGCCCGTCGTCCGACGATTCAACATCTGCCGCTCCGGCATCGAGAGCGGCCTCGAACACGGTATCGACGTCGCCAACCTTCGCGGGATAGATGATCTGCCCCAGCCGGTCGAACGCGTGGCTGACGGCACCCGGCGCGCCCAAATTGCCGCCATTCTTTGAAACAGCGGTGCGCACATTGGTCGCAGTGCGGTTGCGATTGTCGGTCAGCGCCTCGATGATCAGCGAAACGCCGCCGGGGCCAAAGCCTTCGTAGCGGATTTCCTCATAATTATCGCCGTCGCCTGATATCGCCTTGTTGATCGCCCGTTCAATATTGTCCTTGGGCATTGACTGTGCTCGTGCTGCAAGCACAGCAGAACGCAGCCGCGGGTTCATATCCGGATCGGGCGTACCTGACTTTGCTGCTACCGTGATTTCGCGACTCAGCTTTGAAAACATCGCCGAGCGCTTCTTGTCCTGAGCGCCCTTGCGATACATGATGTTCTTGAATTTGGAATGGCCTGCCATTGGAACCGTTCTGCTGGATTTTGGATGGGCGCGCCCTAGCCCAAGGTCCCAATTTGGGCAAGCTTTGCTGCTGGCTTGTTACCCCAGCTTTACAGCCGTTCCCGATGCAGTGACCATCAACATGGAGCCGCCCTGCCCAAGTACTTCATAGTCAAGGTCGACGCCGATCACGGCGTCTGCGCCCAAGGCCAACGCTTCCTGTGCGGCTTCATCCAGCGCCGTCTTGCGGGCATCGCGCAGCGTCGATTCGTAAGCGCCGGAACGCCCGCCGACAATATCGCGAACACTGGCGAACAGATCCTTGAAGATATTCGCACCCACGATCACTTCGCCTGTAACGATGCCAAGATACTCTCGAACCGGTCGGCCCTCGATAATAGTGGTGGTTGACATCAACATTACATCATCTCCTTCAGCTAGAGGCCCAACGCAGCCTTGTAAGTGTCAAGGATCGCTTCCATTTCCTGTCGGTCGTGCGTTTCCATTTTCCGCAGGCGGACAATCTGACGCATGATCTTGGCATCATAGCCGCGCGCCTTGGCTTCGGAATAGACATCGCGAATATCGTCAGCGATGCCCTTTTTCTCTTCCTCAAGCCGCTCGATCCGCTCGATCAACAGGCGCAATTCGTCAACGGCTACAGCGTCACTCATCAGATTCTCCGGTTTGAAGTCAGGTCGCGGCCTTAGGCATGGTCACCGATTCTTGGCAATGCTTTCCTGCATCCTCGCAAGCTGTTCCGGAGTGGCGTCGCCCTGATGTTCTGCCTTCCATTCGGCATAAGGCATACCATAGACAAGGGCGCGGCCATCTTCTTTCGTCATGCCTCCGGCTTCTGCGACCCAATCGCCCAGGCAATTGCGGCAAAAGCCGGCCAGCCCCATCAGATCGACGTTCTGCGCGTCAGTCCGATGGCGGAGGTGGGCCAGCAGCCGACGAAAGGCGGCTGCAGCCGTTGCATCATCCAAGTCTGTTTTCATCTTTCGTCCTTTGCGGGATTCCAAGTGCTCCTGATAGCGGCTAAGGCCGTTGCGAACCAGAGGAACAGCATTTGTCTACACCCCGCCAGCACCGCGATATCGCGCCCCGATCGCGCAAGGTGAGAATCCTGGCGACACTTGGCCCAGCGAGTAACACCCCCGACATGATCGAACGGCTGTTCAAGGCGGGTGCAGACGCGTTCAGGATCAATATGAGTCACGGGGCGCAGGCCGACAAGGTCGAAGTCATCAAATCGATCCGCAGTATGGAAAAAACGCTTGGCCGGCCGATGACGATCCTGGCGGACCTTCAGGGTCCGAAGCTTCGGGTCGGGAAGTTTGTTGGAGGCTCGATCGTGCTGGAGACAGGCGCGACCTTCCGGCTCGACCGAAACCCGACCCCGGGAGACGCGCATCGTGCCTGCCTTCCGCACAAGGAAATTTTTGACGCGCTGGAGGTCGACGCGAGATTATTGCTCGATGACGGCAAACTGGTGCTGCGCGTGACCGAAATGTCTCCAGATCAAATTACGACGCGGGTCGAAGTCGGGGGGAGCTTGTCCGACAATAAGGGCCTGAACGTTCCCGATGTTGTCGTCCCGATGGCGGCGCTGACCGAGAAGGACCGATCCGACCTGAATTTCGCGCTCGATCAAGGGGTCGACTGGATCGCATTGAGTTTTGTCCAGCGCCCCGAGGACTTGGCCGAAGCGCGGCGGCTCATTGGTGGGCGAGCGGCACTGCTGGCGAAAATCGAGAAGCCTGCAGCCCTGACGCGGCTCGAAGAGATTATCGAACTGGCAGACGCGGTGATGGTCGCGCGCGGCGATCTTGGTGTTGAACTGCCGCCAGAAGCAGTTCCGCCTGCGCAGAAGCGGATCGTTGAAACTGCAAGGCGTATGGGACGACCGGTTGTTGTTGCAACACAGATGCTCGAATCGATGATCAAGGCGCCAACGCCAACCCGTGCCGAGGTATCGGACGTTGCGACTGCGATCTACGACGGGGCTGATGCCGTGATGCTGTCCGCCGAATCGGCGGCGGGTGACTGGCCGATCGAGTCCGTCGCCATGATGGACCGGATTGCCGTCAGCGTCGAAAGCGATCCGGCCTATGCCGCGCGCGTCCATTTCACGGAAACCCGGCCAGATCCCACAACCGCAGACGCCCTCTCGGAAGCCGCATTCGATATTGCACGGACCGTTTCGGCCAAGTGCATCATCTGCTTCACGTCATCCGGTTCCACGGCGCGCAGGATCGCTCGGGAGCGTCCCCTCGTCCCCCTGCTTGTTCTGACTCCCAAACTGGCAACCGCACGGCGATTGGGTCTTCTCTGGGGGGTTCATGCCGTTTCGACGCGGGATGTGAATTCGTTCGAGGAAATGGTCGCCAAGTCAAAGCGCATGGCGCTGCGGCAGGGACTGGTCAAAGGCGGAGACAGGGTCATCATGATGGCGGGAGTCCCGTTTGGAACACCCGGCTCAACCAATGTTCTCCACGTCGTCCGACTGACCGGTCAGGAGCTCAAGAGCAGCTAGTTTGGCCAATGCGCCAACTGGCGCGCGACTTATCCCTGGCGGGCTTTGAAGCGGCGGTTCGTCTTGTTGATGACGTAGGTGCGCCCGCGACGACGAATCACGCGGTTGTCCCGATGACGGTCCTTGAGCGACTTGAGTGAATTGCGGATCTTCATGATCGCTTGCCTGTTTCTAAATAATCTGAAAAAAGAAGGCCGCCGCCTAAGGGGCAGACGGTGCAAAGTCAAGGCACCCTGTAGGAGATTTGTTATGCGTATCTATGCCGTTTTGTCTGTCGTCGCCCTCCAGTTTTTACCGGCCTGTGCCGCGACAATTCCTCCTGTTGAAGTGACGCGATTCCATGTGAGCGAGCCAATTGCTCCCGGGGCAATCGCAACAACTCCGGCGGCCGGACAGGATGGCGATGCAATCGAGTATCGCACCTATGCCTTGGCCGTCGCACGCGAATTAGGGCGACTTGGCTTCGCGGAAGGCGAAAACACCAGCTATACCGCCGAAATCGGTTATTCCCGAGACGCGCGTGAACGCGTCGCGAAGTCTTCGCCGGTTACGATCGGGATCGGCGGAGGGAGCTTCGGGCGAAATGTCGGCGTTGGTCTGGGCACAAGTTTTGGAATCGGCGGCGACAAGAGTCGTCAGATCATCACCACTCGTCTCGAAGTGCGAATCAAACGGAAAGTTGATGGCGTTGTCGTCTGGGAAGGTCGGGCACAAACCGAAGCGCCTTCGAACGCACCTGCCGCACAACCCGGTTTGGCAGCTGACAAGCTTTCCCGCGCGCTTTTTTCCGGTTTCCCCGGCGAATCAGGCAAAACGATCCGGGTTCCCTGATCACCAGCAGCGCTTGCCCGATGAGCGATATTCGGCTTAACGATAGCGCATGAACATTCAGATCAACGCCGCATTTGACAGCGGAAATATTATCGTCACGTCAATCGACGGTGACACGGCAGATCTCGAAATCCGCAAGGACGCGCATTCCGATTTCTACCAATGGTTTCATTTCCGCGTTTGCGGCGCGAAGGGGCGAAGAATTGCGCTGAGGATCACAAATTGTGGCGGGTCGGCATATCCGGATGGCTGGACGAACTATCAAGCCCGCTTTTCTGACGATCGTACCGACTGGCGTTGCACGGATACATCCTATGAAAACGGCGTGTTGACGATCAACCACGCGCCCGCGTTGGACAGCGTCTGGTTTGCCTATTTCGCTCCCTATTCGCTGGAGCGGCATCACGATCTAGTCCAGCGAATGGCTGCCAAGCCGGGCGTTGCGCTGGCAGAACTTGGACGCTCGATCGAAGGTCAGCCGATAGATTGCCTGCACATGGGAACCGGTGCCACCCAGATTTGGCTTTATGCGCGGCAACATCCGGGCGAAAGCATGGCCGAATGGTGGATGGAAGGTGCGCTCGAAATGCTCACCGACGATGACAATGCGACGGCGCGAGGGCTGCGCGAGAAATGCATGTTTCACATTGTTGCCAACATGAATCCTGACGGATCCTGTCGGGGACACCTGCGAACCAATGCTGTCGGTGCCAACCTGAATCGCGAATGGGCCGAACCCACCGCCGAACGCAGTCCAGAAGTGCTGTGCGTGCGAAATGCCATGGATGAAACGGGCGTCCATTGGGCGATGGACATTCACGGCGACGAAGCCATTCCTGCCAATTTCATCGCGGGCTTCGAAGGCATTCCCAACTGGACCGACGTTCAGGGCAATCGTTTCTATGCCTATCGCAATGCACTGGCCGAACACACGCCCGATTTCCAGACCCGACTGGGATATCCCGCTTCGAGGCCCGGGCGGGCAAACCTGACCATGTCAACCAACCAGCTTGCCAATCGCTTTTCACATCTCGGCTGCGTATCGATGACGCTGGAAATGCCGTTCAAGGATCACAATCCCAACCCCGATCTCGAACGGGCATGGAGTCCGGAACGGTGCAAAGCGCTGGCCCGGGCCTGCCTGGAGGTGTTGGCGCAAAGTGTCTGAATTTCAGTTTCGCATTGTCCAGGACGATTTGCGCGGGCCGGAAATCGCGGCGCTGCTTCAGGAACATCTCGACGCCATGTATGAAATTTCTCCTCCCGGGAGCGTGCATGCTCTGGATCTGGAGGCCCTGCGGGCGCCGGAAGTCGCATTCTGGACCGCATGGGACGGCACCAATCTGGCCGGTTGCGGAGCGCTCAAGGCACTGGATGCCACGCATGCCGAGATCAAATCGATGCGCACGGATGATAATTACCGTCGCAAGGGCGTTGCGGCGCAAATTCTTGCGCATATCATCGCAGTGGCTCGCGCACGCGGTTATCGACGCTTGAGCCTGGAAACAGGGTCCTTTGCCTATTTTATACCAGCACACCGGCTCTATGAGCGTTTTGGATTCCAGCGTTGCGGCCCCTTTGGCAATTATTGTTTTGATCCCATCAGCGTCTATTTCGCCCTGGAACTTTAGCCCGCAAGCCCTCGCAAATGATTCCCGTTTCGGATAGGCCCACGCGCGAATCATCCCGTTTGGAGCTTTTAACCCGATGCCCACGCTCGTTCTCATCCGGCACGGACAATCCACCTGGAATCTTGAAAACCGTTTTACCGGTTGGTGGGATGTCGATGTCACAGAAAAAGGAGCGGCGGAAGCGCGCGCGGCGGGTGTGCTGATGAAGGAGAAGGGGCTGGATTTCGATTGCACCTTCACCTCGCTCCAGTCCCGCGCGATCAAGACGCTCAACCTGGCGCTGGAAGAAATGGGGCGGTTGTGGTTGCCGGTGGAAAAGGACTGGCGCTTGAACGAGCGCCATTATGGGGGGCTGACCGGGTTGGACAAAGCCGAAACTGCGGCCAAGCATGGCGATGTTCAGGTAAAAATATGGCGCCGCAGCTTCGACGTACCACCCCCGCCGCTCGAACCTGGCAGCCCCTACGATCTGTCATCCGACCGCCGTTATGCCGGTATCACCGTGCCCGCGACCGAAAGCCTGAAGGATACTATCGCCCGAGTCTTGCCCTATTGGGAAATGCGGATCGCGCCCGAACTCAAGTCCGGCAAGCGCGTCCTGATTTCGGCGCATGGAAATTCGCTGCGGGCGCTAGTCAAGCACCTTTCGAACATTCCCGATGATGAAATCACCAGTCTCGAAATCCCCACAGGCCGGCCTATCGTTTATGATTTGGCGGACGATTTGAGCGCAATCGATCGTTACTATCTCTCGGAGCGCTGAGCGTACATTGCGGCATCGGCCCGGGCGAGAACACTCTCGACGGCATCACCCGGACAGACCATCGCAAGACCGGCAGTCACCCTGACCTTTAGCGACGCATGGCCGAGATCGACTGGCTCCTTTGAAACCGTAGCTTCGAGTGCCCTGGCCTTGGCGAGGGCGGCTGGTTCATCGAGGTGGTCGAGAATCAGACCGAACTCATCCCCGCCGATTCGTGCGACCATATCGCCAGCACGCAAGCTCGCTTGCAGGACTCGCGCGACATGCAAAAGGACCGCATCTCCCGCCTGATGGCCATGACAGTCATTTATGGCCTTGAGGCCATTCAGATCGACGAAAAGTACGGCAGCGGGGGTCTTGTGACGCGCTGCCTGATGCAGGACACGTTCGAGTTCGCGCAGAAAGGCACGCCGGTTTGGTAGTGGCAGAAGGGTATCAGTATCCGCCAGTCGTTCCAGTTCTTCCAGCCGCGACCGCAAGTCAGCGAGCGTTGCCTTCAATCCTTCATTTTCGTCGGCAAGGCGGCGAACAACACCGCTATCAAAATCCTTCAATCTCATGTCCCCCAAAACGCTACACAGTGACTCCTCAACCTTATGCTATCATATATTTATCGATTTACGCCATTGTGATCGCGATCACAGAGCCTCCGCGCGTTGCGCTCCGCCAATCTGGCGGTTAAAGGCCTTGAGCCTTGGAAGCATGAACGAGGCATTCCGAAAATATGAGCGAAAACACGCCGTGTGTCGGCATCATCATGGGAAGCACGTCCGATTGGGAGACGATGCGCCACGCTGCCGACGCGCTGGTTGAGCTTGGGATTTCGCATGAGACCCGTGTGGTTTCTGCGCATCGCACCCCTGACCGGCTTTTTACCTACGCCAGGGAAGCAGCCGGGCGCGGGTTGAAGGTCATAATTGCAGGTGCAGGAGGCGCCGCACATTTGCCAGGAATGGTGGCCTCAATGACCATTCTTCCCGTGTTGGGCGTCCCGGTCGAATCAAAGGCGCTCAGTGGTATGGATAGCCTGCTGTCGATCGTCCAGATGC
>JANNLW010000186.1:0-6514 GCA_031397145.1 Sphingomonadales bacterium
CGAGCCATGCTTTCGGACAGAAATGGTGCTGCGATCTATGGCAAGAGTTTTTCCTGGGAAAGATCAGCAGACCAGTTTGTCGATGCGCTGATGACCGCGTTTTACAATGCAGTGAAACGGGCAGCCTGACTGGAAACCGGAAGATATTTGTAAGTCGGACTGAATTGCGGTCTGGCAGATCGCTACCGATCAAATTTTCATCCAAACGTCACGAAACTGCCGCTCACGAGTCACAAAGCGTGATCACTGTTGGTCCCTACATTTCAAACATGAGGGGCATGATTCGTGAGTAAGACCAAACTATTTTTCGCAATTGCATCCATCGCCATGGCTGCGCCTGCGTCGGCCGTAACCTATATCAACCAGATTTCCATCAGCGGTTCGGCCACCGATTTCGGATTGCTCGGAAGTGGTCCCAATCTCAATCGTCTTGGCGGTTTCGGTTCCGACCTCGTCTATGATGCTGCAACAAATCAGTTTTATGGCTTGACGGATCGGGGCCCCGGCGGGGGGTTGATCGACTATGCCCCGCGGATTCAGTCTTTCGGGCTGAACTTTGACTATAATACTGGCGCGATCAGCAATTTCACGCTCAACGCGACAACGATCCTGCGCGATGGTTCCGGCGTTGCCTTTTCCGGTCTTAACCCGTTTCTCCTCAACAACAATCCTGCAACTCTGGGACTGTCGCTCGATCCTGAGGGCTTGGCACGCATGTCCAATGGCCATTACCTCGTCTCCGACGAGTATGGCCCGCGCGTGATTGAGTTCGATGCCAACGGAAATCAGGTGCGCGCCTTCACCACACCCGCAAACCTGATTCCAAAAAAGGCCGATAGTTCGGTGGACTATGTAGCTGGGCGCCCAACGATTACATCGGGGCGTCAGGACAATCGGGGCTTCGAAGGTCTGACCATTTCGGCCGACGGGAAAAAGGCCTTTGCCATATTGCAGGATCCACTCGTCAACGAGGGCGATCAGGGGGATGGGCGGCGCAGCGGAAACGTGCGGATCGTTGTATTCGATATCGCGACAGGGACATCGACCGAGCAATATGTTTATCAGCTTGAATCGATCGCAACCATCAATGGCGTCGTTCCCAACAACACCTTCAGCGCGACCAACCAGGGGCGCTCGATCGGTGTCTCTGCAATCTATGCACTCTCGGACGGTCGATTCATTGTACTGGAGCGCGACAATCGCGGCGAAGGTGTGGACGATCCAAATTCTCTTGTCCCATCAGGATTGAAGTCCGCCTTCGTGATTGATCTGAAAGGAGCGACCAACGTTTCTGGCATCAGTCTTGCCGGTTCCAGCAACCTGCCCAACGGTGTGGCACCGGTAACCAAGACGGCATTTCTCGATATTCGCGCGAAACTCCTCGCTGCCGGCATCGTGATTCCCGAAAAGATTGAAGGCCTCGCCTTTGGCCCACGCTTGGCGAATGGATCACTGGCGCTGATTCTGGCGACGGACAATGACTATTCGGTGACACAAACCGGCTCTGGTCAACAGTTCGATGTTTGCACGTCCGGCGTCGGTGGCGTTACAAGCCAGGTGACGCTCGGCGGTGCCTGCCCCGGTGGGCAGTCGCTCATCACATCCCGATTTTTCAGCTTCCTGCTCTCGAATGAAGAAGCCGTATCACTCGGCTTCTCCTCTGTTCCGGAACCGTCAACCTGGGCAATGATGATCGGCGGCTTTGGGGCAGTGGGAGGCTCGATGCGTTACAGACGGCGTCGCACAAAGCTTCGTCTTGCGTGAGTATTCGCCAAGTTTCTCCTCGATGACCTGCAAAGAATATCAGCACCGAGAGGCATGATGCCAGCTTGACGATTGGAGGTAACCCATGAGGATGCGCGCGCAGAAGACGATGCTTGCTTTCACGCTTTTTGGTGCGTTGGTGTCGGTATCTGCATATGCAAAACCTCGAGTTGAAGCTGCCAAACCTGTCGCGGCCCTCTCCAAGCCGAGGCTGATTATTGCCATTTCGGTTGATCAGTTTTCAACGGATCTGTTTCGAACCTATGGTCCCCAGTTCACTGGTGGCTTCAAACGGCTGATGGGTGGCGCGGTCTTTGCCAATGGTTTCCAGGCCCATGCGGCAACCGAAACCTGCCCTGGTCATGCGACGATATTGACGGGCGTCCATCCAGCGCGGGCCGGGATTGTGGCCAACAATTGGTTCGATATGTCGATCGCCCGCACTGACAAGCGCGTCTATTGCGCCGAAGATGAGAGCGCGCCGGGAAGCAGCTCGGAAAACTATACGGTTTCGCCGGTTCACCTCATCGTCCCGACCCTCGGCGATCGGATCAAGCGCCAGGGCAAAGGGGGGCGCAGCATCGCCATATCAGGCAAGGACCGTGCTGCAGTGATGATGGGTGGCAAGCAGCCAGATGAAATCTGGTGGTGGGCAGGTCGAGGCTTTGCAAGCTACAAAGGACGTGAGGCTCCTGATTCAATCAAGGCTGTAAATGAAAGGATCGACGAGACTCTATCCAATCCAATCAATGCCCCCGTTTTGCCGAGCCAATGCGCCGCGCTTGTTCATACATTGAAGCTTTCGGAAGACAAATCCGTTGGAGGCGCGCCGCAGGGGCTCGATGCAGGCGACGCCAAAGGCTTTCGGGCCACGACAGCCTTTGATCAGGCCGCACTCGAGATTGCAACGGGGCTTGTACGCGACATGAAACTTGGAAAGGGCCCCGCCGCCGACATTTTGGCAATCGGCCTCTCCGCCACTGATTATTTAGGTCATAGCTTTGGACCCGGTGGACCTGAAATGTGCGGCCATCTTTTCGCGCTTGACGCGGCGTTGGGAAAATTCTTCACCGATCTCGATAGCCTGGATGTCCCCTATATGGTCGCGCTGACTGCCGATCATGGCGGACTGGATATTCCGGAACGCGAGCCGAAAGTTGAGGGCAGTGCTCGTGTGAATATTGACCTGCTCCCGGCGCAACTCGACCAGGAAGTCTCCGCAGATTTCGGTCTTCCAGGCTTTGTTCTCGTCGCCGATGGCCCGTCTGGCGACTATTATGTGGCGCACGACATTGTCGGCGTGAGCGCTGAACAGATTGCCTCAGCCCTCAAGAAGCGTGCCTTGGCCAGCGGCCAGGTCGAGGCGGTCTATTCAAGAGCGGAAATCGAAGCCGAACCGAAATCGAGTTTACCCGTCGATCAATGGACCAAGCTTCAGCGCATTGCGGCGAGCTACGATCCCAAACGTTCGGGAGATGCCTATGTCGTGTTGAAACCGAGGATTACGCCCATCCACGACGTCTCGGGCTTTGTGGCGACACATGGCTCATTGTGGGACTATGACCGCAAGGTGCCCATCCTGTTCTGGGGCGCCGGCGTCTTGAGCGGCGTGCATGATGAGGCCATCGACACGGTCAATATTGCGCCCACGCTCGCCAACCTGATTGGATTGGCAATTCCTTCCGAGGAGGTTGACGGCCACTGCCTGAGCAGCGTCGTAGACAGCGAAATGTGTGGCGGACGTTAGCCATGCAATTGTCATAGTTCGGCAACCGAACGGTCATTTGAATCGCACGTCAGAGTCACAGAAGCTCCCTAGATGCTGCAATGCAACAAAAAGTGGGAGTCTATCAATGCGTGCAGTTTTTGCCTTGGCGCTAGCCAGTTCGACATTCCTTGCATCGCCTGCAATAGCGGCTGACGAAGAGACCGATGAGGCGTCGGAGATCATCGTTTATGGCAAGGGGGAAACCCGCCAGGTCTCCCAGATCAGTCAGGTCGATATCGAGATCCTCGCGCCAGGTACAACCGCGCTAAAGGCGCTGGAAAAGCTTCCTAGCGTCAATTTTCAATCGGCCGACCCTTTCGGCGCGTATGAATGGTCGGAACGGATCACGGTGCGCGGTTTTGACCAAAGTCGCCTCGGCTTCACCCTCGACGGCATCCCGCTTGGAAACCAGAACTATGGCAACAATAACGGTTTGCATTCGAGCCGCGCAATCAGCGCGGAAAATGTCGGCACTGTCCGCCTGACACAGGGTGCCGGTTCGCTTGGTACACAGGCAACCAACAACCTGGGCGGCACGATAGAGTTCGTATCGCGCGATCCCTCTGAGGAGTTCGGTGTCGACGCAAACGCAACCTATGGCAATCACGACACCAAGCGCGGCTTTGTTCGCATCGATACGGGTGGTGATACGGCGCGTGCCTGGCTATCCTATGGTTATCTCGGCCTCGACAAATGGAAAGGGTTTGGCGAACAGTATCAACATCAGGTCAATGCCAAGGGCGTGATTGATGCGGGCTCGGCCAAAATCACCGGTTTCTTGAACTTTTCCGATCGGCACGAGCAGGACTATCAGGATTTGAGCCTGGCGATCATCAATCGCCTCGGTTACAATGTAGACAATATATCGAACGATTATCCGCTGGCGGTGCTGATTGCCGATGTTGGCGCCAATCGCGGGGACACTGGCGCGACGCCGCTCAACCCGGCAGCGGGCCTGGTTTATCCGGCGCCTTACACGACCGTCGATGATGTCTATTTCGATGCTTCGGGTTTGCGTCGCGACTATCTGGGTTCACTCGGTGTGGAAGTTCCGCTCACCGAAAAGGTCAACTTTGCGCTCAAAGGCTATTATCATGACAATCATGGACAGGGAACCTGGTTCACTCCCTATGTGCCCTCACCCTCTGGCGCGCCCATTTCAGTTCGTACAACCGAATATGATATCAAGCGCAAGGGCGCATTCGGCGACATCAGGGCCGATCTCGGCTGGAGCAACCTGACCGTCGGCGGCTGGTATGAGCGAAACGATTTTCATCAGGCGCGGCGTTTTTACGGGCTCACCAGCCGCACCACGCCTGGTCGTTCAGCTTTGGACTTCCAATCCAATCCATTTTTTACGCAGTGGGAATTTGATTACACCACCGATATTGTCCAATATTATGTCCAGGACAAGATCAAGCTCGGCGCGGCGACCATCGACATTGGATGGAAGGGCTTCAGCGTGAAGAACAGCGCCTCGCCAGTAATCCAGGGCGGTCGCGCTGCGGGCAAAATTAAAACAACCGACTGGTTCCAGCCGAGTGTTGGTATCAATTACCAGATCAGCGACATGTTTGAACTTTACGCAAGCTTCTCTCAATCAACCCAGGCATTCGTGTCAGCCTTCACTGCCGGACCATTTTCGACGACACAGGCCGGGTTCGATGCGATCAAGGGCACGCTGAAACCGGAAGCGTCGGACACCTATGAAATTGGCTCGCGTTTCAAAAGCGGGGCATTCAGCGGTTCGATCGGTGGTTACCTCGTCAACTTCCGCAACCGCCTGTTGGGCATCACCACTGGGGCCGGCATCGTTGGAAACCCTGCAGTGTTGCAAAATGTTGGCGGCGTGCGCTCGGTCGGTGTCGAAGCCGTGGCCAGCTACAATCTGGGATCGGGATTCAACGCCTTCCTGTCCTATGCCTATAATGACGCGACATATCGGGACGACGTCGTCGACGCAGTCGGCACCGTCCTTGCCGCTATCGCTGGAAAAACCGTGGTTGATGCTCCAAAGCATCTGATCAAGGCTGACCTTGGCTATGAAAGCAAAAGCCTTTTCGGACGAATTGGGGTGAATTACATCAGCAGACGCTACTTCACCTATCTCAATGACCAATCGGTTCCCGGACGAGCGCTTGTCGATGCGACGCTTGGCTACCGGTTCGATATTGCCGGTCTTCGAAAGGCTGAAGTCCAGTTCAACGTGACAAACCTGTTCGACAAGCAGTATGTCTCGACATTAGGCTCGAATGGTTTCGGGAACAGCGGTGACAATCAGACACTTCTCGCAGGGGCGCCGCAACAGTTCCTCGCCACATTGAAAGTTGGCTTCTGATGCATAAGGCCCTGTTGCCCGGTGTGATGCTGCTTTTGAGCATCGCGCCGGGTTTGGCACGTGCCGAGCCGGTTTTGATGATTTCGGTTGACGGGCTGCGCTCCGGAGACGTGATTGAAGCGGATAAGCGCGGTCTGAAGATTCCGAACCTGCGCCGCTTTTTGGCGGAAGGCAGCTATGCCAGCGGTGTGGTCGGCATTCTCCCTACCGTTACCTATCCCAGCCACACGACGCTCATCACCGGAGTGGGCCCAGACAAACATGGCATCCTTAATAACACGACATTTGATCCCAAGGCGATCAACCAGGGCGGTTGGTATTGGTACGCACGCGACATCAAGGTGCCAACGCTGTGGGACGCGGCGAGCAAGGCAGGTCTCTCGGTGGCCAATGTTCATTGGCCAGTGAGTGTCGGCGCATCATCAATCCGATGGAATCTTCCGCAATATTGGCGGACCGGCCATCCAGATGATCTGTCACTTATGAAAGTTCTGGCAACGCCCGGGCTCATCGAACGCCTCGAAGGAGAAGTCGGTGAACCTTTCATGCAGGGCATCGATGAATCGATTGAGGGCGATGAGAATCGCGGTTCGTTTGCCGCACAGCTGATCAAGGATCAGAAGCCCGACTTTGCGACGGTGTAT
>JANNLW010000222.1:0-7776 GCA_031397145.1 Sphingomonadales bacterium
TACACCTTGTTTCTGAGCGAGCCGGCCAAGCGCCGCCTTATTGCTCAGCTTGCCCTGATCGGTTGCCATCCCGAGCGTGGTATAACGCTTCAAATGCTCGACCGAGCGATAGCCTTCGACCCAGGCAAGGTCCACATCCGCGAGCGTCACATCATTCTGGAAATCAACGAAAGACTTGCGCGGATCGCCTGACGGAGCCGCCGAAAAAATTGCGCCGGGATTGGCCGCCCCGCCAATTGTCTCCGCTTTCTGGCTCGAAACGGCAGGGACAAAGGCCTGTGCCAGATCGTTCCATTCGAGCGTCCCGCCTGCCTGCATGTGCAGATGGACAACAGGCGTGAACCCGCCTGACACAGCGAGAAGATCAGCGGCCCAGTTTTGAAGATTTCCAGCAACCATTGCCGTTACACCCGTCAGGCAATGCCGCGATCCGCTTGTCGAATGCGGCAGCGCATCGTTCAGGACATTGAAATCGGCGCGTGCCTCATTCCCTGCGGGTGCCGGTCGCGCATCAAGGATCGCAACGATCTCCGCGCCTGCATCCTTGAGCGCATGAGCGGTGCGATAGGCATCGTCATTATTGGTCGCGATGACAGCACGGCGTCCCGGCAGCACGCCGAAACGTCGAACATAGGTTCGCGCTGCCTGCGACAGCATCACTCCGGGTCGATCATTGTGTGCAAAAGCCATGGGTCGCTCGATAGCGCCTGTCGCAAGAATTACGCGGCCGGCCCTGACGCGCCACAATCTCTGTGCAACACCTTGAGGCGGTACTTGGCCGGGTTCGGCCAATCGCTCAACCAACGTGAGAAAGTTATGGTCCCAATAGCCTGCAGCGGTCGTGCGGGTCAGGATGCGGCCACCAAGGGCAATAATGCGTTGGGCGGTTTTTTGGGCCCATGCTGCTTCGAGTTCCAGCGGATCGCGGATCAATGAGCCACCGAGCACGCGATCCTGTTCGACAAGGATCACGCGGTTCCCCGCTTCGGCTGACTCGAGCGCGGCGTTCAGTCCAGAGGGACCTCCACCGACAATCAGGACATCGCAAAAAGCGGCGCGTTGCGCATATCGATCCGGGTCGGCTTCGCGCGGCGCAGCACCGAGTCCGGCAGCCTTGCGTATGAAATACTCATAGAACATCCAGCGTTTGGCCGAACCGAAGAATGTCTTGTAATAGAAACCGGCAGGCAACATCCGCGACGCAAGACCAAATACGGCGCCGAGATCAAAATTCAGGCTCGGCCAGCGATTCTGGCTCGTTGCGACAAGTCCGTCATAGACAAATACATCGGTCGCGCGCGTGTTTGGTTCCGCACGACCGCCCTCACCGACCGTGACCAAAGCATTGGGCTCTTCCACTCCTGCCGTCATGATCCCGCGCGGACGGTGATATTTGAAACTGCGCCCGACAAGACCGATGCCATTGGCCAGGAGCGCTGCTGCAAGCGTATCGCCGACGCGCGCCGGATAGGATTGACCGTCAAAACGGAAGGTCAGTGTTTCTCCACCCGGAGCACGTGATGGTCCACTCATGGCAGCGACTCCGGGCCCACCGACTGAACACTTTCGATCACATGAGTGACACGGTTTCTTGTGAGCACCATCCATGCACGACAGCCAAAAGTGTGGCGCCAAATTTCATCGTCAATCCCGCGCGGATTTTCTCGCGAATAAAGGCGCCCCATCGCCTCATCGTGCGTCGCATCGATCGGGACAACCGAATCGACAGTTCGTTCGTAGGTGAACTCGATTTGCGCGCGGGGTCCGCAACAAGGGCAATTGATCTGCATCATCTCAGCGGTGATTGGGCATCGGCCCCACCCCTGTTTCATCGATCGTGTCGCCGCGCCGAAAGCGGTCAAGATCGAATGGCGCGTTCAACTCGTGCGGCATTCCCGTCGCAAGCGTGTGAGCATAGGTCCAGCCGGAACCGGGAGTCGCCTTGAACCCGCCATAGCACCAGCCACCATTGAGGTAGAGGTTACGGATCGGCGTTTCGCCAATGATTGGCGAGCCATCAAAACTCATGTCTGTTACGCCGGACCATGTGCGCACCATCCGGAGGCGAGAGAGAGCCGGCATCAAGGCAATGGCCTGGGCAATCGCTCCGTCTGTAATCATCGGCTGGCCGCGTTGTGCATAGCTCGGAAAGGTGTCCGGATCGCCTCCCATCACGATGCCGCCCTTGTCGGATTGGCTGATATAGCAATGCAGAGATTGCGACATGACAACAGTGTTGACCATTGGCTTCACGCCTTCGGTCACAAGTGCCTGAAGCGTCTGGGATTCGATCGGCAAACGCAGGCCGGCCAGACCTGCGACATGCCCGCTATTGCCAGCAACGCAAATGCCGACGCGTCCCGCGCCAATGCGTCCCCGGGTCGTTTCAACACCGACGACTGCGTCGCCATCTCGAACAAAACCGGTCACTTCGCACTTCTGGATGATGTCGACCCCATAACCGTCCGCACCTCGGGCATATCCCCAGGCCACGGCGTCATGTCGGGCTGTGCCGCCGCGCCGCTGGATCAGACCACCTTCAATCGGGAAGCGCGCGCTGCGCGACATGTCCAGGACAGGTTCCATCCTTGAAACCTGATCGCGTGTCAGCAGTTCGGCATCGATACCATGGCAGCGCATGGCATCCCCGCGTTCGGCAAGCCGCACCATGTCCGCATCCGAATGGCCGAGAAGAACCGCACCACGCGGACTGAACATCACATTGTAGTTGAGATCGTCACTGAGTCCCTCCCAGAGCTTCAGCGAAAATTCAAACAGCTTCTGGAGCGGCGCGAGCCGATAGTTGGAGCGCACAATCGTGGTATTACGGCCAGTATTGCCGCCACCGATCCAGCCCTTTTCAAGGACAGCGATGTTCCGGATTCCGTGCACCTTGGCGAGATAATAGGCCGTCGCCAGTCCGTGTCCGCCGCCGCCGATGATGACGATGTCATAACTGGCCTTCGGTTCCGGGTCCCGCCACGCAGGCTGCCAGTGGCTCTGCCCGTTAAAGGCACCGCGCAGCAGGGACAGGGCGGAATATTGCTTCACTTAGTATTTTGGTCCAGTTTCTCGATACAATGACGGTTAGAAGGCAAAGCCACAACTCGCTCGCACCAAAATTAGATTGGCTGTCAACAAAATTAGATTTGCCAATTCAGCGAGGATGGATGCCAGTCGTCATTTGGTCTGTTGACGATGATCGTTCCGCTATGGTTTTCTCTCTGAAAAGAATTTGCCTTTGACCGTTTCAACTGCCCCTGTTTCAGCCGAACTCGTCGCCATGCTTGATACGCTCGACACGCGATTGCGCTGGCTGTCGTCATGGACGATTCATAACGCGAACCATCTTCGTGAGAGCCGTGACGGGCTGAAAGTGGGTGGCCACCAGGCAAGTTGCGCCTCGATCTCGACCATCATGACCGCCCTCTATTTTTACGCCTTGCGTCCTCAGGATCGCGTTGCAGTCAAGCCACATGCCGGGCCGGTGCTTCATGCAATCCATTATCTGATGGGGCAACAAAGCCTTGATCAATTGCAGCGATTTCGCGGGCTGGGCGGCCAGCAAAGTTATCCCAGTCGTACCAAGGACAGAATCCCCGTCGACTTCTCGACAGGGTCGGTTGGGTTGGGCGTTGCGATAACCGCATTTGCCAGCCTGGTGCAGGACTATCTGATCGCCCACAACCAATTGGCCGAGAGCGATGCGGGGCGGATGATCGCGCTGATGGGCGATGCCGAACTTGACGAAGGCAATATCTACGAATGCCTGATCGAGGCATATAAGCACGACATCCGGAATTGCTGGTGGATTGTCGATTATAATCGCCAGTCGCTCGATGCGACGACGGCCGACAGAATGTTTGGCCGCTTTGACGATATTTTCGAAACCTGCGGATGGCGTGTCCTTACGCTGAAGAACGGAAAGAAGCAGAAACAGGCATTTGCCCGCCCCGGCGGCAAGGCAATCGAGGAATGGATCGACAATTGCCCCAACGCCGAATTCGCAGCGCTGACCTATCAAGGTGGAGCGGCCTGGCGGGAACGTCTCGTCGTTGATCTGGGACATCTGCCGGATACTGTGGAACTGATTGCGAGCTTTGCCGATGACGATCTTGCCAATCTGATGACAAACCTCGGCGGGCATTGCATCGAGACACTTGTCGAAGCGTTCGCGCAAGCCAGCGACGACAAGCCAACGCTCTTTATTGCATACACTGTGAAGGGGTTTGGCCTGCCCTTTGCGGGGCACAAGGATAATCACGCCGGACTGATGAATCCGACCCAGATCGATGAATTGCGCACCAAGCTCAATATTGCGCCGGGTGAGGAATGGTCGCCCTTTGGCGGGCTTGGCAACAACGCCGCCAAGGCCGTGAGGGACTTTGTTGACAGGTCTGCGCTCGCCAAACCGCGAAATCCTGTCCCGATCTCTGCGATGCCAATACCCGAACGACTTTACCTTCCAGAAGACAAAGAACAGTCTACCCAGGCAGCCTTTGGGCGTATTCTGCTCGAATTGTCCAAATCCGGTCACCCGCTGGCTGACCGCATTGTGACGACGTCGCCCGACGTGACCGTTTCAACCAATCTGGGTGCCTTCGTCAATCAGCGTGGCCTGTTCCGGCGCGGTGAACTAAAGGATGTCTTTCATGCCGCCAAAATCCCTTCGGCCCAGCGTTGGGCCGGGAGCAATGCCGGGCAGCACATTGAACTTGGCATTGCCGAGAACAACCTGTTCCTGTTACTCGCGGCGCTGGGACTGTCGGGTCCATTATTCGGCACAAAGCTGATGCCGATTGGAACGGTCTATGATCCATTCGTCGCCCGTGGTCTCGATGCCCTGAACTATGCCTGCTATCAGGACGCCCGCTTTCTTCTGGTCGGTACACCGTCCGGGGTTACGCTCGGGCCCGAAGGCGGTGCGCATCAATCGATCAACCCTCCCCTGATCGCCATGGGCCAGCCCGGACTGACCTATTTCGAACCCGCATTTGCAGACGAACTTGCGACTATCATGCACTGGGCATTTGCACATATTGATGCGGATGACGGTGGATCGGTTTACATGCGCCTGACCACTCGGGTCATCACGCAGCCGATCCGCGAAGATCCGGCCTGGCAGGACGATGCAGTCAAGGGCGGCTACTGGATCAGGCCGCCAGCAAAGGGCGCAAAGGCCGCATTGATCTATTGCGGAGCGATTGCGCCCGAAGCGCTCAAGGCCTGGGAGATGCTGATTGAGGATCTTCCGGGCATCGGGTTGCTGGCCGTCACATCTCCGGATTTGTTGCATCGGGGCTGGATGGCGCAAAGGTCTGCCCGGTGGAAAAACAAGTCTATCGAACCCAGCCATATCGAAAAACTCTTGTCTCTATTGGACGCCAACGCTGGCTTGATCACGATCATTGACGGGTCACCAGCGGCTTTGTCATGGATCGGCAGCGTCAATGGCATGCGCGTTTCTCCACTCGGCACAGAAATATTCGGACAGACCGGAGACTTGCCAGACACCTATCGGTTGCACCGGCTCGATAGCGATGCAATTCTCGACGCTGCGGCCGAGTTATTCCTTTAGACGGATCGGATCCCAGCCTGCCTGCACACGCCAGTCAGCAGAAAGGCCATCGAAGCGCGACAAGCCAAGCTTGCCGATTTCGGCGAACGAGCAGGTTCCATCGAGCACAAGATCGCGGATCGCATGACCAGACGCCGGAGAAAGGCCAAAGCCAACACCCGACATGGTGGCCACCACCACATTGTCCGGATTTGTCAGCCGGTCGATAATCGGTCGGCCGTCAGGTGTGTTTTCAACCACGCCCGCCCAGCTGCGTATGACATTGAGATGTGCTGCCTTTGGGAGAAGTTCAGCAACCCGTCGAGCCAGATTACGGGCAAGCGGCGTCGCCGGACGGGCTTCGGGCCCGTTGGCACCCACGTCGATCCATTCGTGCGGCCCTCCACCATAAGCCAGATTGCCGCGCAATGTCTGCCGGCCATAGAGCCCGTTTCCGTCGACCCCGCCCAACGGCATCATGGGCGCAGGCTCGGTGACGATCATTTCCGCACGCGCGGATGCAAGCGGAACATCGATTCCGAGCGGAGCAAGCAACATTCCGGTTTGCGGCCCAGCCGCCACGACGACGGCATCGCATCCGTATCGCGCGGTCGGCGTATTGACGGCAACGACCTTTCCACCCGCCGTTTCAAGACCGACAACCGGGCTATGCTGGACGATCCGCCCTCCCAGGTCCTGCAAGGCCCAGGCATAGGCCTGAACGGTGCGCTGGGGATTGGCGTGGCCTCCAAAGCGGAAATAAATGCCGCCGACGCAATTATCGCCCGCAAGTGGAACGGCGTCTTGCGCCTGCTTCGCATCGAGGAGATCGACGCGATAGCCCATCTCTCCGCACATCGTCGCGATATAGTGATATTGCTCCAGCTGTCGCTCGGAGATCGCAATGATGATCCGCTCGGGTTGATGCTCGGTTGGATAGCCGAGCAGCGTATCCATTTGCGGCCACATGTTTTGTTCTTCATCAAACAGAGGGCTTTGATAATGGGATGCGCCCCCGCCATTCCGTCCCGACGCTTCCCAGCCAACAATTCCCTTGTCCAAAACAAGGACGTCACTGCCGGATCGTGCGAGCCACCACGCGGCACTCAGGCCTGTAACTCCGCCGCCGATGACGATTACCGGCGCGCCACTCACAGGCTCATATTCCCGCCGATCGTGTCCTGATGCTCGGCTTCGCGCGGCGTCCCGATATCGCGATAGGGCACCCATTGCGTTGGAATGCCGAACCAGACATCCCAGCCAATGCGCATCGCGTCGCTTTCTTCCCAATCGGCGAGGACCTTGAGTGGCAGCGGGCGCACCGGTGCACGGTGGCTGGCAAGAGGGATGGAGCCAAATTCGGTCCCTGCCTCAATCGCCAGCAGCATTGCGATCTGATCACGACAGCGACGTCCCTGGCATACGCCCATCCCGGCGCGGGTGAGACGCTTGATCTGGTCCTGATTTGGCGGGCCGTCGGCCAGCAGCGTGTTCAGCGAGCGCGCCGCCATCGGGGCCGGTCTTTCAAGATAATTGGGTGGTTGCACGCCAATCAGATCGGCACGTGTTACTTCTTCGCACTGGCAAACGATCGAGCCCGGGTCACTGACCTTGGCCAATGCCCGCATCCAGTCCATGCGATAAGCGATATGGTCGAAACCTGATGGGCTCAGGCCAGCGCAGTCGCCAACCATGGAAATCGGGCCATCAGTCGACGGCACATATCCGCCGCGTTCTGCATCGAGCGAACGGCTTCCTCCCATCGCGTCAACCAGTTCGATTGATGGAACAAGACCGATGGCGACGCAGATTGTATCGCATTTCAATTCTTCGCCGGATGAAAGAACCGCACATTCCACACCTTCGATTCCGCCACGGACGGAGGCAATGGTCTGGCCACAACGGATGACGATCCCGGCCTTCTCCGCTTTTGCCGCAAGATCGCCACGGCCCTGGCAAGTATCCCTAACCTCGATCAGCGCTGCCACTTCGATCCCGCGCGCCAACGCAAGCAGGGCAGTCTCAAGCGCAAGGTCGTGCGAACCAAGAATAAGCAAACGACGCCCCGCGAATGCATCATAACGGGCAAGCAACATCTTCAACGCGGCAGCCCCCATAACGCCGGGCTGGTTCCAGCCGGGGAACGCCATCGCAAGGTCGCGAGCACCGGTTGCAAGGATCAGTCGATCAAAGCCGACCAGCCAGGAGCGGCTGGAGTC
>JANNLW010000272.1:0-4573 GCA_031397145.1 Sphingomonadales bacterium
AGCAATTGTTTCTAATGGTGGCTATTAAAATAGGAAATATTAGACCCTTTGGTAGTCAATCTGATTGCTGGACGGGGTGATTGCCTGACATAGGCGCCCAGAATTCCGATCAAATGGGCGGGCCAGATGAAGACGACAGCACGTGCGGTAGTGGTTGGCGGCGGCGTGGTTGGTGTAAGCACGCTTTATCACCTTGCCAAACTGGGTTGGAGCGACGTCGTCCTGCTCGAACGCAAGGAACTGACGTCGGGTTCGACATGGCATGCGGCGGGGCTTCTCCCTCTATTCAACCTGAGCTACTCGGTTGGGAAGCTTCATCAATATTCGGTCGGCCTCTACCCCAGCCTTGAAGCGGAGACTGAACTGAACGCAGGTTTCTCTCAGGTCTCCAACATCCGGCTGGCGACAACGCAAGATCGGTTGGACGAGTATCATTATTATGCGGGCGTGGCGCGGACCATCGGCGTCGCAGTGAACTTCTTGACGGCGGACCAGGTCAAGGAAATCTGGCCGTTGTGCAATACCGAGGGCGTTATCGGCGCGATCCAGCATCCCGATGACGGTTACATCCAGCCAGCCGATTTGACGCAGGCCCTGGCAAAAGGCTCGCGGCAGCGTGGAGCGACGATTTATCGAAATACAACCGTGACCGCGATCACCCAGCAGGCAAATGGCGAATGGCTTGTCTCGACTGATCAGGGCGATATCACCTGCGAGCATGTCATTTCCTGTTCAGGCAATTTCGCGCGGCAGACAGGCGCGATGGTTGGGCTCGACATTCCGGTGATCCCGGTCGAGCATCAATATATTGTTACCGAACAACACCCCGCGATCATGGAACGCAAACGCCAGGGCCTCCCTGAAATGGGCGTGCTGCGTGAATCCGATGCCTCCTATTACATGCGTGAAGAAGCCGGCGGGCTATTGCTGGGCCCATATGAGTTGGGCGCCCCCGCTTGCTATGTCGACGGGCCAGCTGCAAACAGCGAGTATGAACTCTTCCCCGATGCGCTCGAGCGGCTTGAACCCTATATCCTTGCCGCGATGAACCGGGTTCCCGCCTTTGGCGAAGTCGGTATCAAGAAGATCTACAACGGAGCCATCGCCTATACGCCCGACGGGTCGCCCATCGTCGGTCCGGCATGGGGCCTCAAAAACTTCTGGCTCAATGAAGGCCATAGTTTTGGGGTTACCGCCGCAGGCGGCGCGGGTTGGCAACTTGCCCATTGGATCGTCGATGGTGAACCCACGATCGATATGATGGGTGTCGATCCACGCCGCTTTGGCGATTATGCTGGACGGGGTTACCTGATCGAGAAGAATGAAGAGGCCTATGCCAAGGTTTTTTCGGTCCATTATCCTGATGAGGAGCGCGAAGCCGGACGCGCCTTACGCCGCACGCCCTGCTACGACCGGATGAAGGCCAAAGGCGCTGTCTTCGGTTCGGTGTTCGGGTGGGAACGCCCCAACTGGTTTGCGCCCGAAGGCTATCACCTGACCGATGCGGATCTCGACCGGCCGGATGTGCTTTTGAACCATAATCATCCGGTGACGAATGATGGCGCGCCGATCCGCGAGAAATGGTCATTCCGTCGCTCCAACTATTTCGAGCATGTTGGAAATGAATGCCGCCATGTGAGTGCAAATGTTGGCCTTCAGGACATGAGCGCCTTCGCCAAGTGCGAAATTTCAGGGCCAGGAGCCGAAGGCTGGCTCGATCAGTTGCTGACCAATGCCGTTCCCAAAAAGGTCGGACGGGTATCGCTTTCCTATCTGCTGACATCCAGAGGCGGGGTGCGTAGCGAGTTTACCGTCTACAAGATGGCACCACAGCGCTACTATCTCGTATCCGCCGGGGCGTATGAGCGCCATGATCACGACTATCTGAAGAAGGCCATGCCGAACGACGGTTCGGTTTCGTTCGAGCGGCTCACGACATCGATGGGCGTGCTCGTGCTTGCCGGGCCGCGATCGCGCGATGTGCTCAAGAAACTGACGGATACCGACCTGTCGAGTGAGGCCTTCCCCTGGTTGACGGGCAAGAAGATGAGCATTGGTCTGGCGCAGGTCGATGCGTTGCGAGTCAATTTCATCGGCGAACTGGGGTGGGAAATCCATCATCCGATCGAGATGCAAAACTATATTTTCGACAAACTCTTCGACGCCGGGGAGGAGTTCGACATCAGGCCTTTTGGCATCCGGGCGATGGATTCAATGCGGCTCGAAAAGGGGTACAAGCTGATCCCGCGGGAACTATCGGTTGAGTATTCGGCGTTTGAAAGCGGCCTTGATCGCTTCGTCAGCCTGAAGAAACAAACTTTCTTTGGCCGCGATGCCTTGCTGGCATGGAAGGACAAGGGCTTTGCCAATGCGATGGTCACGATGGAAGTCCATGGCATAACCGATGCCGATACCCGGGGGTCCGAAGCGGTCTATCAGGGTGACGACATTGTCGGACGCGCGACGTCGGGTGGCTATGGCTGGCGTGTCGGCAAGTCGCTCGCGCTGGCAATGGTAAGGCCCGATCTTGCCGTTCCGGGCGGTGAATTCGAAATCGCCATTCTCGGTGAACGCTACAAGACCACGATAATCGAGGATTCTCCGTTCGACCCTGAAAATCACGCGCTAAGGAGTTAGGCCAATGTCTCGCTTCGAACATGTTTCAAACTGGCTGGGCAAGGACCGCAAGGGCCATACGTTGCCGAGCGATCTGTATGTCAGCGAAGAGGCATTCCAGTTCGACACTCAGGTCATGCTGAAATCGGTCTGGCTCTATGCCTGCACTGTCGCACATGTGAAGAATCCCGGTGACTTCTTCCTGTTCGAGCTGGCCAACAATTCGATCATCATCGTGCGCGGTCGCGACAATGCGGTGCGTGCATTCTACAACAGTTGCCGGCATCGTGGGTCCCGCATTTGCCTCGAGCAATCGGGCCGGGTGCCGCGCCTGATGTGTCCCTATCATCAATGGACGTATGGGCTGGAAGGCAATCTTCTCGCCGCGCGCAACATGGCGCCCGATTTCGACAAGCAGGATCACGGACTGACTCCTGTCGCGCTCGAGAATATCGGCGGGCTGATCTTCATTTGCATGAACGACAATCCGCCGCCGATCGATCGTGTGAGGGCCGACATTTCAGAGCAGATCGCCGTCTATGATCTCGAACATTGCATGGTGGCGGTGCAGGACAATCTGATCGAGGATGCCAACTGGAAGCTCGTGATGGAGAATAATCGCGAATGCTATCATTGCGATGCAGGCCATCCCGAACTGATTAGCGTGCTTGGCACTTATGGTTTCGGCAAGGGTCTGCCCGAAGATGGCGAGGCGGATGTTGTCGATGACAGCGCCTATGACGCACTGGTCGCAGCAAAGCGCGAAGAGTGGAAGGCACTTGGCATTGATCGCAACTTGATCGAGTTTCCCGATGGCTGGTGGCACCGTGTTGCGCGGCTCGCGCTCGCCAATGGTGCGGTAACTCAGTCGATTGATGGCAAGCTCGCGTCAAAGAAGCTCATCGGTCCGTTCAAGGAACCCGAAACATCCAGCCTGTCCGTGTGGACCCAGCCCAACAGCTGGCATCATTTTTGTTGCGATCATGTCGTCACTTTCTCGCTTACACCGCTGGCAGCGGACAAAACATTGCTGCGTACAAGTTGGCTCGTGCACGAAGATGCGGTTGAGGGTGTCGATTATGATCCGCAGCATATCACCGCACTCTGGCGTACGACGAACAATCAGGATGGTCATTTTTCGGCCATAAACCATCAGGGTATCAGCACCGATGGCTATCGTCAGGGGCCTTATGCCGTTGAGGAAAAACTGGTTGAGGATTTCAAGAATTTCTACGTCGAGAAATCCAGAGCTGCGCTGAAACAGGATGCGGGATGACGTCACTTCCTGAATTTGGTTCAATGGTGGTCCATTCATCGGAATGGATAGAGGGTGAACGGCCCGGCGAACTGGTCCGCCCGCTCGTCGATGATCCGGCAGGATACAGGACGATGCTGATGAAGATCGCGCCCGGCCCTTTGGGTATCCGCCATGCACACGACGAGATCGAACAGATCTACGTGATGGAGGGCGATTTTTTCGATGAAGCGGGCAGCTATCAGGCAGGCGACTTTGTGTTGCGCATGCCAGGCACGATGCACCGTGCCGGGAGCAAGCAGGGTTGCACGATGATGGTCGTCTATACCCCGCTTGCCGGAGCACGCGCATGACTCGTTTCAGCGCGTTTAGCCTCTTTGCCAAGGCTCTGGGCGGTCACCAGAGCTGGCCCGAGCAATGGCCCGACGCGGCGCCGAAGCCGGCCTATGATGCGATCATCGTCGGGGCAGGCGGGCACGGGCTTGGTGCGGCCTATTATCTGGCAAAGAAGTACGGCATCACCAATGTCGCGGTGATTGAGAAGGGCTGGCTCGGCGGTGGCAATACAGGCCGTAATACGACGATCATCCGTTCCAACTATCTCTACGACGAAAGCGCGCATCTCTATGATCATGCGGTCAAGCTGTGGGACGGCTTGAGCCAGGAACTCAATTACAACACGATGTATTCAAAACGCGGCGT
>JANNLW010000243.1:0-12394 GCA_031397145.1 Sphingomonadales bacterium
AACTCCAATCCCGGCTCCGCTTTCAGAGACTGCAGTACCTTGGCCTGAGCCCGACAGGTGGGACACCAGTCGGCATGAAAATGGACGGCAATGGGGCAAACGCCCCGCGGGACATGGTCTGGTGGTCATCATCATCGGGCCGCGAATTCGGCGGCGGATTGTTCGAGTGGCTTTCCCCCTCGATCGTCCAGCAGTTGATTGCAGATCGCACCGTCATGCCGCCGAGTCAGACAAATTGCACTGTCCCTGCAGAAGTCAAAGCGGCGGCGCCGGATTTCATGATTGGCAATCTCTATGCCTATGGGCCGGAAACAAACATTGCCTATCCACCCCGCCCGGCGACAGGCGTCTGGATTCCGGATTGGACGGCGCGGATCCGATACCGATCGACAACGACCTGGATGATTGGTGGGCCGATGGCACAATCGGGTCCGGACCAGGCGGGCAAACCTTGCAAACCGAGCCTTTTCGGGGCCGTAACCGGCCTTGGCTGTTGAACGAACAGGATGATTGAATGACTTGGAAGACACACGCCCGGAATATAGCAATCCTTATCGTGATCGCGCTGGTTGGAGCCTATTGGTATCTTTCCACGCCTGACAAGGCAAAGGTAGCCCTGGAGGACATGCAGGGACCGACGCCCAAACTGACCCAGGTCCGGCCGGAAAAATTCCCGTCGATCAAGATCGCCAAGATTATCGGCTGGCAAGGCGATGCCAAACCGGTTCCGGCATCTGGCCTCAAGGTTGTGGCCTTTGCCGACAAGCTCGACCATCCGCGCTGGTTGCTCGAATTACCCAACGGAGATGTGCTGGTTGCGGAAAGCTCCGCTCCGGATCGCCCGATCAAGGGGGTTGAGGACTGGATTGCCCGCAAGCTGATCACGGATGCCGGCGGTGCCGGTGGATCGCCGGATCGAATTACCTTGCTGCGCGATTCAGATGGGGATGGCGTCGCCGAGTTTCGTTCGGAACTGCTTTCAGGGCTTCATTCACCGTTTGGTATGGCGCTGGTCGGGACCACACTTTACGTTGCCAATACCGACGCGTTGATGGCCTTTCCGTTCACGGTTGGAGAAACCAAGATCACTGCAAAGGGCACAAAGGTATTGGATCTGCCCGCCAACCTGCCCAACGATCACTGGGCGCGCAACGTAGTCGCAGCACCTGACGGACAGTCGCTCTACATCACGATCGGATCGGACAGTAATATTGCCGAGGGCGGGATGGAGAAGGAAAAGGATCGCGCCCAGATCAAGCAGTATGATCTGAAGACCAAAGAGTCGCTGGTCTATGCCTATGGCCTGCGCAACCCGAACGGTCTTGCCTTCAATCCGATTTCGGGCACACTTTGGACGGTCGTCAACGAGCGCGACATGCTGGGCAGCGACGGACCGCCCGATTACCTCACGACCGTTGATTTCGGCACATTCTATGGCTGGCCGTTCTTTTACTGGGGCGGCTATGAAGACCGGCGCGTCCCCCAGGCGCGGCCCGACCTGAAGCAATATACCAAGCGACCCGACTATGCGCTCGGGCCTCATGTTGCGGCGCTCGGCCTGGCATTCAACACGGGACCTTCGCTTGGCGCCGCTTTTGCCAATGGCGCCTTTATCGGCATGCACGGGTCATGGAACCGTTCGCCGCCCTCGGGGTACAATGTTGTCTTCATCCCCTTCAACGAACGCGGATTTCCAACAGGAGCCAAGCCGGT
The DNA here is from genome assembly GCA_031397145.1 of Sphingomonadales bacterium. Lineage (GTDB taxonomy): Bacteria > Pseudomonadota > Alphaproteobacteria > Sphingomonadales > Sphingomonadaceae > Aquisediminimonas. Next base: position 1,714 of record JANNLW010000243.1, read on the forward strand.
TGATGTGCTGACAGGCTTTCTCGATGCAAAAGGCCAGGCGCAGGGTCGGCCGGTTGGTGTGATCGTCGACCGGAAAGGCGCCTTGCTGGTTGCGGATGATGCGGGAAACCGAATTTGGCGCGTAACGGCGAAGTAGCGGATGGATCCTATTCGAGCAGTTTTGGCATGTCCTTCGTGAATTTGGCGCGGATCCGTTCGGCGAACAGCGACAGGAGAGGCGGCAAGTCGATAACCAAGTGAACATGCGTGTCATGGACGTCCAGACGGCTTGCAATCGATTGGCTCATCGCGTGGACATTGAAAATCATCGTGTCGCCCTCCCAGCGATGCGTGACTGCCCCGCCACCCGGGAACGTCTCGGCCAGCTTGGCAATGCGTCCGTCAAGCCTTGCCCGTGCGCCATTGCGGCCAAGCTTGTGTGGGATGTCGACGGAGATAGGATTGGCCACGACTTGTCCTTCAGGTCGCAAAGATTGCGCTGTCAGCATCGAAAGCCTTGAATTCAAGAGCATTTCCGCTTGGATCGCGAAAGAACATGGTTGCTTGCTCACCGGGCTGGCCCTGCCAGCGGATATGCGGTTCGACGCCAAAGGGAATACCCGCTTTTACGATGCGGTCATGCAACGCCTGCCAATCTGGCATCGTCAATACGGCGCCAAAATGCGGGATTGGTACTCCGTGACCATCGACCTTCTTGACTACTGCATCGGCAGAATAGCCGGGGACGAGATGGACCGTAATCTGGTTGCCGCACAGGTCGAAATCGACCCACTGGTCCGATGCGCGGCCCTCACGACATCCCAATACGCCTGCATAAAATGTGCGTGACAACTCAAGATCGTGGACCGGAAAGGCTAGATGGAAGGGTCGCGGGGTCATGGGCGCGCCATTTCGAAGCAGGACTGGAAATCGATCTTGTCCTGCGCGCCCTTCTTGCGATGCCTCTTGAATTCCATAAGCAATTTTTCCCTTTCGAGGCCGATGACCACGTCGCTTTCGGCATCGGTCTTTCCCGCAGCCTTCAGTTCCTCACGCGCACGGCCGTCGAGAACAGACGAAAAAACGGCCAGCGTGCGGGCAGACGCCGACATACCCTGATGCGCCTTTTCATCTTCGAAGGCGAGGGTCACCGCCGCTGCGCATTGGGGCAAGGTCGGTCGTTTCGGTGGCGGGACAAATCGGTCAAGCATAATGATGCAGGGGCCGGCAACCTCTCGCAGGGCAGCCACGGGATCATCAACCTGTGTCGATTCGGCTTGCAGCACCGAAAGCTGCGCCAGAACCTCTGCACGTGCCTCTTGGCTTGATCGTTCGGTCTCCTTCATCAGTGCGCTGGCCACGAGATCGGAGAATTTGGCACCTCGAATGGCGAGTGCAGGATAACCAGACCAGCCACCCCCGCCGCGCTGCTGCTCATTTGCGACAATGGCCAACACGGCGACACATCGGACTTGTGCCTTGTGTTCGGCGCCAAGCGCCAGCGGTGCGGCTTGCGCTGATGATGGGGCCAACAGCAAGGCGGGAATGATCCAGCGGGTCATGGCGCATGAGTCTGGGCGATTGTCCGGCACAGCGCAAGAGATACCAAGCGTGTTTTCTCCCCTCCACAAGCGATCTGGGCAAGCTATAGCGGGGCGGTGAATCGTTTCCCCAAATCGCTGGCGCTTGCCGCCGGGCTGGTCTCGGCGCTCGGCTTTGCCCCGCTGAATTTGTGGCCACTGACGCTGATATGTTTCGCGCTGTTGCTCCATCTTGTCTCCGAAGCGCCCGGTCTTCGCAGTGCGCTGGCGCGCGGATACTGGTTTGGCGTCGGGCACTTCGTTGTAGGGCTGAGCTGGATTGCCGGCGCGTTCGAGTTTCAGGACTCGATGCCTCACTGGCTCGGCTGGGTCGCGGTCGTGCTGCTGTCCTTTTATCTGGCCGTCTATCCGGCGATGGCAGCGGGATTGGCGTGGCGCTGGGGGCGGGCAAAGCCGACGGCGTTCGTCCTGTTCTTTGCGGCGGCGTGGATTGTCACTGAATATCTCCGTGCCACGATGTTTACCGGCTTTGCCTGGAATCCCTTGGGTGTGGTGTTGGTGCCGACTCTAGTATTCCCGGTCTTTGCAATTTGGATTGGCACCTATGGACTTTCCGGACTCACAGTCTGGCTAGCAGGGGATGCTGTGCAACTTTTCAAGAAAATCAGAACAAAAACGGCCACGATAAATGAGCGCATCTACGCTTTCGCCTTCGCCTTCATTTTTGCATGTTTCATCGTCGCGCCCTGGATTCGCCCCACCGACCAAGTAGCTATTAGTCTGCAAAGCCCCCTCATCCGCATTGTCCAGCCGAACATCGGCCAGCAAGACAAGCACGTGAAAGCGTTCGACAGGATCAATTTTGAAAAACTGACGGGCCTGACGGGCAAACCCGGCCCGGAACCTCGCCTGATCCTCTGGCCCGAAGCCGCGATTCCTGACTATCTTGAAGAGGAAGAGTGGGCGCGCGCGCAGATTGCGAAACTGATGGGGCCGAAGGACATGCTGGTCACGGGCGGAGTCGCGTTGGTCGAAGACAAGGACGGCTATGTCATTGCGGCGCGCAACAGTTCGTTCGTGCTCACGCCGCGCGCAGAAATCATCGCGCGATACGACAAGGCGCATCTCGTGCCCTATGGCGAATATCTTCCCATGCGAAAGATTCTTTCAGCCATCGGCCTGTCACGGCTGGTGCCGGGCGATCTCGATTTCTGGCCGGGCCCGGGGCCGCAGAGCTTTGGCGTGCCGGGTTTCGGGCGGGTGGGTGTGCAGATCTGCTATGAGATCATATTCTCCGGCCATGTGGTTGATCAGAGCAATCGGCCGGACTTCCTCTTCAACCCGTCCAACGATGCATGGTTCGGTGCATGGGGCCCGCCCCAACATCTGGCGCAAGCGCGGTTGCGGGCGATTGAGGAGGGGATTCCCGTCATTCGTTCGACCCCGACTGGCATTTCGGCGGTGATCGATGCCGATGGAAACCTCCTTCACAGCCTGCCATACCAAAAGGCCGGATTTATCCAGACCCGACTGCCCCCTGCACACCAACCAACGCTGTTTGCGCGCCATGGAAACATTCTCTCCTTCGCCTTCGCATTTTTCTTGGTGACGTTGGGAATTGCCCTTGGCCGCATCCGGCGCTAATGAGCGCGCGAAGATACATATAAAGCTTTCCTTATATCAAGCAGGATCTGTCCCATGCGTGCCAATTACCTCTTTACGTCCGAAAGCGTTTCCGAAGGCCATCCGGACAAGGTGTCAGACCAGATCTCGGACGCGATTGTCGATCTTTTCCTGTCGAAAGATCCAGAGGCACGCATCGCCTGCGAGACGCTGACGACAACACAGCTGGTGGTGCTGGCGGGCGAGATTCGCTGCAAAGGCGTCTATGAAAATGATGCATGGGCGCCGGGTGCGCAAAAGGAAATCGAGGATACCGTTCGCAAGACGGTCAAGGACATTGGCTATGAACAAACGGGCTTTCACTGGGAAACGCTGACCTTCCTCAATCATCTCCACGGTCAGTCGGCCCATATCGCACAGGGTGTCGATGCGACTGGCAATAAAGACGAAGGCGCTGGAGACCAAGGCATCATGTTTGGCTATGCGACCGACGAAACGCCCGATCTGATGCCCGCCACACTTTACTACAGCCACAAGATTCTTGAGCGGATGGCAGCCGACCGCCATTCAGGCGCTGCACCCTTTCTTGAGCCCGACGCCAAGAGCCAGGTGACTCTGCGCTATGAAGGCAGCATTCCCGTCGCTGCCACAGCCATTGTCGTTTCAACCCAACATGCGCCCGGCTATGATAGCGGCGAGAACGAGGCGACGCTCCATGCCTATGTGAAGCAGGTCGTGGCGGACATTCTTCCGGCCCATTTGCTTGGCGAAACAGAGTATCACATCAACCCGACCGGCAGCTTCGTGATTGGTGGGCCCGATGGCGATGCCGGACTGACAGGCCGCAAGATCATTGTAGACACTTATGGCGGCGCCGCTCCGCACGGCGGTGGCGCGTTCAGCGGAAAGGATCCGACCAAGGTCGACCGTTCGGCGGCATACATAACCCGCTATCTTGCAAAGAACATTGTCGCGGCGGGCCTTGCAACGCGGTGCACGATCCAGCTTGCCTATGCCATTGGTGTGTCCAAACCGCTGTCGCTCTATGTCGATACGCACGAAACCGGCACGGTCGGCGACGATGTGATCGAGGCTGCGATCATGAAGATCGAAAAGCTCGGCGGCCTGACCCCGCGCAGCATCCGTACGCATCTGGGCCTCAACAAGCCGATCTATCGCAAGACCGCAGCCTATGGCCATTTCGGGCAAAAGGCGGACGGCGATTTCTTCCCTTGGGAGAAAACCGATCTTGTGGATGATCTCAAGGCTGCACTCTAAGGGGACGGCATTCCTCCATGATTTCGGCAAAGACTCAGAATGAGGTAAATGCAGCGCTTCGCGGCAACGAAATGGACCGCGCCGGCCTTATCGCCGAAGAGGCAATCGCCCACGGCGAATCGCACGAAATGCTTTTCAGTCTTGCAGCGCAAAGACGGCGGCAGTTTGGTGACAATCGCGGTGCAGTATTGCTCTACGATCGGGCTCTTGATCTGGCACCTGACAATCCAGTTATCCTCACCGCTGCCGGCGATGCGATGCGATACACCGGCCAGCTTAGGGAAGCGGTGAAACACTTCGATCACGCGATCGCGCACGATCCGGCGATGATCGCTGCCTGGTATGGTCGGGCATTGGCGCTCGAAGCGCAAGGTGCACTGGAGGATGCGCGGCATAGCTACACACGTGTGACAGAATTGGCGCCAGATACGGCGGCAGGCTTTGCAGGGCTGGCTTCGATGCAGGCGCAGCTCGCCGAGACTGTCGATGCGCGGACAAACGCGAAGCATGCGCAGATATTGGCGCCAACTGAAAGCGGGACAATGATAGCCCTAGCGCGCTGTGATATTGCAGAAGGTCAATATGTTGAAGCAGCCAAATGGCTCCGCGTGTTACTCGATCAGAGAGGGCTTGCTCCGGAGGATGAAATCATCGCCAGCGAATTGCTTGGCGATTCTCTCGACAAGCTGGGCCAGGCTGATGAAGCTTTCGATTCCTACTCGCACGCGAATGCACGATTCGCCGAAGTCCATGCAGGACCTGATAAGCAACCCGTGGCAAGACATGCGATCGAGGCGATCGATGCCGGGCTTGCGTCGCTGGCGCCCGGTACGCTTACCGGTTCGCGCTGCCCAGCTCCAACCGATGCGGCGGGACATGTTTTCCTGCTTGGCTATCCGCGTTCGGGAACAACGCTGACCGAACAGATTCTCGCAACGATCCCGAATGTGGTTTCGCTCGAAGAGGCACCGACACTGGCTGCAGGAGACAAATTTCTATCGACCGACGGGATTGGGGCACTGGTCGCACTCGACGACGACGAGGTCTCCGCACTGCGCAGGGACTATTGGGCGGTTGTCGCTGCTGCAGGAATCGATGTTTCGGGCAAGACATTCATCGACATGGACCCCCTCAAAGGCCCTGCATTGCCACTGATCGCCCGACTTTTCCCAGGCGCGAAAATAGTCTTCATGCACCGCGACCCCAGAGACGTCGTCTGGAGCTGCTTCCGTCGCAATTTCATTCATAGCCCCGTAACTCTCGAGTTCACGTCGCTCCAGCGCGCTGCGCAACACTATGGTGCAGTCATGAGCCTGATCCGCCGCTGCCTCGAAACACTTCCGCTCACTGTCCACATACTTCGTTATGAGGAACTGGTGAGCGACTTCGAGCAAACAACCCAAAGTCTCTGTGCGTTTCTGGATCTCCCCTGGTCATCCGGTTTGCGGGAATTCGGGCTGACTGCCCGTGCACGCACTGTCAGGACAGCAAGCGGCCCGCAAGTCCGGCGCGCCCTGTTTGACGGATCGGGCCAATGGACCAACTATGCTGACCGTTTTCAGCCGGTCATGCCGCTTCTCGAACCGTGGATCGAACCACCTGAATTGCCCGTTGCGAGGAAATCATGAGAGACGGGCAATACTTTTTCTGACTCTCGTGTTCAACAATCTAGCCAAAGCAACATCGCCCGCATAAGGACACTCCAATGCGCGCTTATCTCGATCTTATGCAACGCATCCTCGATGATGGGGTCGAGCAACAGGATCGAACTGGTGTCGGCACGCTATCGGTGTTTGGGCATCAAATGCGGTTCGACCTTTCCAAGGGCTTTCCGCTTCTCACCACCAAGAAGCTGCACCTGCGCTCGATCATCATCGAGTTGCTGTGGTTCCTGCGTGGCGATACGAATGTGAAATGGTTGCAGGACCACAAGGTCAGCATCTGGAATGAATGGGCTGATGAAAGCGGAGATCTCGGCCCGGTCTATGGCAAGCAATGGCGAAGCTGGAGCGGCGCGGACGGCGTGACTGTCGATCAGATTGCCCGGCTCGTTGACCAGATCAACACCAACCCCGCCTCGCGCCGCCAGATCGTCACGGCATGGAATCCGGCAGAGATCGACCGGATGGCGCTGGCCCCCTGCCATTGCCTGTTCCAGACCCATGTTGCGAATGGCAAGCTGAGCCTCCAGCTTTACCAAAGATCGTGCGACGTGTTTCTGGGCGTGCCGTTCAATATCGCGTCCTACGCTCTTTTGACGCACATGCTCGCTGACCAATGCGGGCTCGACGTGGGCGATTTCGTCTGGACCGGGGGCGATTGCCATCTCTATTCCAACCATCTCGACCAAGCCCGACTGCAACTGACTAGAGAACCCGGGCCGCTGCCTCGCCTGGCAATCAAACGCAGGGCATCTGCAATCGACAATTATGAATATGAGGATTTCGAAATCGAAAACTATCAAGCTGCGGCTCACATTTCAGCCCCGGTGGCCGTGTGAACCGACCCGAGATTGTCCTCATCGTTGCGCGCGCAGACAATGGCGTGATCGGAGAAGATGGGGCGCTGCCGTGGCACTTGCCCGCAGATCTTCGTCGCTTCAAGCAGCTCACCACGGGCGCCCCGATGATCATGGGACGCAAGACATTCGAAGGCCTCCCTGGCCTGCTTCCCGGCCGCCGGCATATCGTGCTGACGCGCGCCACGGATTGGTCGGAAGACGGTGCGGAAGTCGTTCACAATATCGAAAAGGCGCTGGCGCTCGCCAACGCACCTCATGTATCGATCGTGGGAGGCGCAGAAATCTACAAGCTATTCCTGCCGCGCGCGGATCGGATCGAACTGACTGAAGTCCACCTTTCTCCTGCTGGAGATACGCGTATGGAGTCGTTTGGTGCAGAATGGATCGAAACGGCTCGCCAGGCGTGTGACGCTGAAAATGGTTCTCCAGCACATGATTTCGTGACGCTCAAACGGAGGGACTGATGCGGCGCTTCCTGAAGTGGTTTTCGATTTTGGGCGTGACTGCGCTTGCCGGCTTGTTTCTCTTTGGCCCCGGTATTGTCGAGCGGTCCATGAACAAGGTGGAGTTGGTTGCTGCAACCGCCAGCCCGCGCGCCCTTGCACTCCACAAGACGCTGGAGATCGCCGACCTGCACTCGGACACGCTGATGTGGCAGCGTAACCTGCTTGACCGGGCCAGTCGTGGTCACGTCGATCTGCCCCGGCTTGAGGATGGGCATGTCGCGCTGCAGGTTTTCTCGTCGGTTTCCAAGACTCCCAAGGGGCAGAATTACGACGCAAACGGGGCTGATAGCGACAATATTACGCTCCTGACGTTCGCCCAGCTGCAACCCCCTCGGACATGGACGTCGATCCTTGAACGTTCGCTCTTCCATGCGCAAAAACTGCAAAAAGCTGCTGATAAATCCGGCGGACGATTGCGCTTTATCAAGACCTCCGAGGATCTCACGAAGTTGCTCGCGGATCGTCGGAAGGGCGAGAACGTGACTGGCGCGCTCTTCTCGGTCGAAGGCTTGCAGAATCTTGAAGGCAAGCTCTCCAACCTGGACTTGTTGCAGGCTGCAGGGATGCGGATGGCAGGACTTGCCCATTTCTTTGACAATGAAGTCGCTGGTTCGATGCACGGTCTGAAAAAGGGCGGGCTGACCCCGCTCGGGCGGACGGTCGTGGCAGAACTCGAACGGCGGCACATCGTTATCGATATCGCCCATTCCAGCCACACGACGGTTGCCGAAGTGCTGGCAATGGCCACCCGGCCGGTCGTTTCCTCGCACGGCGGTGTACAGGCAACCTGCAAGGTCAATCGCAACCTGACCGATGACGAGATCCGGGGTGTGGCGAAGACTGGCGGCGTGATCGGTATCGGCTATTGGGATGCGGCCGTTTGCGGCACGGCCCCCGCCAAGGTGGCTGATGCGATTGCCCATGTCCGCGATCTGGTCGGCATTGACTATGTCGGGCTCGGCTCCGATTTTGACGGGGCAACCACCACGGGTTTCGATACAGCCAAGCTCGCGCTCATCACCCAGGCGCTGATCGATCGCGGGTTCACCGATGCCGATATCGCCAGGGTGATGGGCGGCAATCTGCTGCGCGTGCTTGGGCAGGTGTTGCCGCTGCGCTAAGGCCTTCGTATAGCATCCCCATGGAGCGGCTCGATGGCGGCTCGGCGGTTCCTTCCCGCTTTCGCGGCGGGATCGTCGCGCTGGGAAATTTTGACGGGTTTCACAAGGGCCATCAGGCAGTCGTCGGACGCGCGATCGAACGTGCGCGTGCCGAGGGAAGGCCCGCGCTCGTTGCGACTTTCGACCCGCACCCCGTCCGCTATTTTCGGCCCGATACGCCACCCTTTCGCCTGACCAGCCTCAACCAGCGTGAACGCCTTTTTGCCGATGCCGGCGCTGACGCGATGATCGTTTTCCCGTTCAACGCCGCACTCGCAAGCCTGACCGCGGAGGAATTCGTGACCGAGCGACTTGCCGGGATCGCTGGCGTGGTGACAGGCGAGGATTTCACCTTTGGCAAGGGGCGCGGCGGCAATGTTGCCGTGCTGGCCCAACTGGGGAGCAAATATGGCTTTGTTGCGGAAGCCGTTGCGCCCGTTGCCGATGACACAGAAGCAATCTCGTCCAGCCGTATCCGCAATGCCTTGCAGGCGGGCGACTGCGCAACTGCATCCCAGCTCCTGACCAGACCCTTTGCGGTTGAAGGCGTCGTCCAGCATGGCGACAAGAACGGGCGGAAGCTGGGCTTTCCGACGGCCAATATCGACATGGCGAGTTACCTTCGACCGCGCTACGGCATCTATGCGGTACGCGGACGGCTCCCCGATGGCACGATGCGCGATGGCGTGGCCAATCTCGGTATTCGGCCAACCTTCGACCCGCCAAAGGAATTGCTCGAGCCGTTTTTCTTCGATTTTTCCGGCGATCTTTACGGCCAGACGATCGAAGTCGAATTCCACGCCTTTATTCGAGCAGAAGCAAAATTCGACACGCTGGATGCTCTGGTATCTCGCATGGAGCACGATTCCGAGATCGCGCGCGCGCTGCTGGCAGATCGAACATAGGCGCGGGCATGAAGATTGCCAATCTGATCAAATGGGCCATCGCGATTGGGTTGGTCGCGCTGTCCTTTCTCAATGCGTCGTGGCTGGCGCCCGAACCTCCTGGTGGGCTTTCATTGATCGCCGCGCACAGCGGCGGCAAGAACGGCTGCGCGACACTCGAAAGCACGCGCCGTGCGCTGATCGATGCCAGTGGCGGCGTGGTGATCGATACAGACAGCGCGAAGGGCTGCACGACAGTTGAAACGGCGCTGGCACAGTTTCCACGCTTTCATTTCATCCTGAAGGTCAGCGATGCCGAAAAGGCACTGGCGATATTCGAGAAACTGAAACGGCCGATCGATGAACGCTACGGCTTTCTCGGCGATGCGGCGGCGATTGCCGCAATTCGCGCAAAGGTGCCGGATGCCTGGGCCTGGACCATCGCCGAAGGTCGGACCTGTTTTGCGGACTATGTGACGCGCGGTTGGCTGGGGCTGGTTCCTGCAAGCTGCAAGGGCGGAACGATCCTTGTGCCGCTTGACCAGAAATGGAAAGTCGCTGGCTGGCCCAAGCGGTTCCAGGCGCGGATGAAGGCAGCGGGCACGCGAGTGATCCTGACGGCGTCTGGCACACCCGCCGACAGCATTCCCGGCCTTACCCAACTCGAACAGATCCCGGAGGTGCCGCGTGCCTATACCGGCATGCTCTGGCTGGAGGATGCGGCCCTGATCGGCCCGTCGATCCGGCGATAGCTTGCGACGGCGCGTCCGCTCGCCTAAGGCCCGCGGCGACATGACTGACGCGCCCGATTACAGAGACACGGTCTTCCTGCCGAAGACCGATTTCCCCATGAAAGCCGGCCTCCCACAAAAGGAGCCGGGCATATTGGCGCGCTGGCAGGAGATCGGGCTTTATGAGCGGCTGCGCGAGCAGCGGCGGGGCCGCGAAAAGTTCATCCTTCACGATGGCCCGCCCTATGCCAATGGCGACATGCATATCGGCCATGCGCTCAACCATATCCTCAAGGACATGGTGGTGCGGACGCAGACCCTGCTGGGCAAGGATGCGCCCTATGTGCCCGGCTGGGATTGCCACGGCCTGCCGATCGAATGGAAGGTCGAAGAAGAATATCGCAAGAAGAAGCGCAACAAGGATGAGGTCGATCCGCAAGAGTTCCGCGCCGAATGCC
>JANNLW010000277.1:0-10434 GCA_031397145.1 Sphingomonadales bacterium
TATGGCTGGCCGGTCTATCGTGGCGGCCCAATGTTCTGGGGTGACCTTGAAGGCGCCGGAAAGATCACAGAAGCGCTTGAACGACACGGGGTAAAGGTCGCCGATTCGCTCAAGGCAAAAGCCTGACGAACCTTTCTGGCCGATGAACGGAATGAGTCAGGCGACGAGTCGAATGCGGTAAAACGACTCGTCCCAACATGGGTTCGATCCAACGATCAGTGCTTGGTGGTGATCCACATCACAGGCAGGAGACTCCGTATTAGAGTCAGTCTTTCGGGTCGCACCAAAAATGAAAATTATCGTTCGGGCAATTTCCGCCCTGGTTCTTTCGGCAAGCCTTATCCCTGCCACGGCGCACGCCAGTCGCTACCTCCAATGCGTGCCGTTTGCTCGTGAGGCTTCGGGCATTGAAATCCGTGGCAATGCCAAGACCTGGTGGTCGCAGGCAGCGGGCCGTTACGAACGCGGCAGCACCCCACGCGAAGGTTCAGTCCTGACGATGCCCGGTCATGGCCGCATGGGCTATGGCCATGTTGCCATGGTCAGCAGAATTGTCAGCGACCGGGAAGTTCTCCTGACACATGCAAACTGGTCACGCCGCGGCGGGATCGAACGCGATGTCCGAGCAATCGACGTTTCGCAAAATGGCGACTGGAGCCGCGTGAAAATCTGGTATGCCGGCAATGGCGATTTTGGTACCACCAGCTATCCAGCCTATGGTTTCATCTATGCTGACAAGGCAAAGCGCGCCGACGGCTTCACGCTCGGTGAGGACGTAATTCAGCTCGCCGCGCTGGAGCAGTAGGCCTCTACCGCCCCTTCCACTCCGGTTTGCGTTTCTGGGCAAATGCCGCAGCGCCTTCGCGGGCATCCTCGCTCATGAACAAGTTGCCGAGCACTTCGGACTGATTCTTCCACATGTCTCCTTCATCCCAATCGCGCGACTGCACAATTGCCCGCTTCGAGGCAGCGACGGCCAGCGGGCCATTTGCCGTAATGCTAGCGGCAAGCACAAGCGCCGCATCCAGTGCCGCACCGTCAGTCACACGGTTGATCAGGCCAATTTCATAAGCGCGCTGCGCCGTAATGAAGTCACCGGTCAAAGCCAGCTCCATAGCCAGCCTGGGACTGATCTGGCGCGGCAGTCTAACCAATCCCCCAGCCGCAGCGGCCAGCCCGCGCTTGGCCTCTGGAATGCCGAATTTTGCGTCCTTGTTCGCGACAACGAGATCGCAGGCCAGCATGATTTCGAAACCACCCGCCAAGGCGTAGCCATCTACGGCAGCGATGAGCGGCTTTTTGGGTGGCGCCTCTGTAATGCCCGCAAAACCGCGACCCTTTACCGAAGGGAGTTCACCGGTGAGAAACGCCTTCAGGTCCATGCCAGAACAGAATGTGCCTCCTGCTCCCGTAATGATGCCGACGCGCAGGCTGTCATCGCCATCGAGCATGTCCATCGCAGCAGCGACCCCTTCGGCCAGTGCGCGGTTCGCGGCATTCTTCGCTTCGGGGCGATTCAGGGTGACAATAAGCACGCTGTCGCGCGCTTCGGTCAGGACTTCGGACATGGTTGATCTCCTGTGCAGTTCACAAACACCGTGACGTAGCTTTACGTTTACGTCAAGCTATCGCGGAGTTCTCGCTTGAGTACTTTGCCGATCGCGCTGCGCGGCAATTCGTCCGACTGGACAAGTCGATTGAGACGCTGGGTCCGGCCCACCTTGGCATTGACAAAAGCCAGCACCTCATCAGCCGCGGTGCCTTTCCGCAGCACGACCACCCCAACGGGCGTTTCTCCCCATTCCTCGCTTGGCGCCCCGACCACAGCTGCTTCAACCACGCCCGGGTGCTGAAGCAAAACCGTCTCCAGATCGCTGGGATAGATATTGAAGCCGCCCGAAATGATCATGTCCTTGGCGCGATCCATCAAGGTCAGAAATCCATCCTCGTCAAACCGGCCAATATCGCCATGGCGGTAGAAGAGATTGCCTTCCGTATCGTGCCAATGCATTGCCTGGGTCGCGTCTGGCCGATTATTGTAACCGGTCATCATCGCAGGCGACCGACCGACAATTTCACCAACCGATCCGGGTGGCAGTTCGTTCCCCTCTTCGTCAATCACGCGCATTTCATGCCCCGGAGCGGGCTGTCCAACGGTATGGAGCTTGTCCGGGTATTTGTGCGCTTCGAGCAGGCAAGTTCCTCCGCCTTCGGTCAAGCCATAGATCTCCACTAGCCCGCCGGGCCAACGCTTGACCACATCTGCCTTCAGTTCGGCCGAAAAAGGCGCACTGGTGCAATATTTCATCACAAAGCTCGACAGGTCGAAAGCGTCAAAATCAGGGAGCGACATGATCCGGCGATACTGGACCGGCACCAGCATCGTGTTGGTCGCGCGTTCGCGTTCGGCAAGTTCGAGAAAACCGCGTGCATCGAATTTCTTCATCAGCACAATCTTCCCGCCCGATCCCATCGTCGGCAGGAAGGAGGCCATAGTTGTGTTCGAGTACATAGGCGTGGAAAGTATGGTCACAGCGTCTGGGCCGTAAGCGGGAAGCCCCCGCTGAATATGTTGCCAGCGCATCGCATGGCTGTGCACAATGCCCTTTGGGATACCGGTTGTACCTGAAGAATAGATGATGTTGAAACCGCTCTCCGGGGCGATATCGACAGGCATCGGCCGACTGCCCTCGGGATCCATCCACTCCATCAGCGCTTCGCCCGAACGGCTTGAATCCATCGCAATTCTCTGGACAGGGCCCAGATCGAAACCCTCGAGAGACTCCGAAGCGCCCGCGTCCAAAAAAAGATGCGCGCCGCCTGTATCGGCAATCATGGCGGCCATTTGTTCGCCCGTCGCCGAATAGGTAATCAGGCCGGCGACCGCCCCGGTTCGCAGAACGGCCAGCCAGACGAGCACATGGTTCGCCGAATTGAAGCCGGCGAGTGCCACCGCCCTGCCCGGCCCGATACCTTCGCGTTGCAGCCGCGACGCAATCCGGTCTGCAAAGGCATCAAGGTCTGCCCAGCTATATCGGATATCGGGGTCGGCGACGGCAATCGCATCCGGCCGCGCCGCCGCATGCGTACGGACAATGTCGGGAAGGTTGGCAAATTCGGCGGAACGCAGTGTTTCAAGATTCATGCACTGGTCCGTCGCGCATCGATGGGCCAACGGTCAAGACTGCCTCCGTCATTGGTCACAAAAAAAGCGTCGTAGAGATTGATCGTCGGGTCACAATGCCCGGGCTGGAGCCAGACCGTATCGCCCTCCCGAGGTGCATCCTTTGGCCAGGGGATTGAAGGGTCGGTGTCGGTCAGTTCGACATCGGCTCGGGCGTCGGGGTGGATAACAGCACCGTGCTCGTCTCCAAGCGAACGCCAATAGCTACCCGACGCGGCACCCCCCATGATACGCGGGGGAACGTCGACTGTCGTTGCCTTGAGCCCAACGTCGATCGTGACATGCGATTTGTGTTTCGCCGAAACAACGCTTGCGGCAATGAACAGGGCGGGCCTGAATGGCCAATCGCCATTCGGGCCACCACAATCATCATATTCGGCATCCATCAGTGCGTATGACCCGCACTGCAATTCGGTGAAGGCGCCGTTTGCGATATCCAGCGCATAAGTTCCGGAGCCACCGCCCGTCACCTGCGGAGGTGCAAGGCCTTCTCGTGAAAGAGTGTCAACCAATGCCTTGAGCCGCGCCGTTCCTTTGGCATTTGCTTCTGCGCGTCCTTCAGCCATGTGCTGCAAATGCCCAAAATAGGCCTGGATTCCTTCATAGCGCAGTCCCCGCGTCGTGTTGATCAACTCCACAAGGGGAACGACATCATCAGGCGTGCATCCAACGCGGTGCATGCCAATATTCACGTCGATCAGGCAACCCAGCTCCACCCCTGAAGCCAAAGCAGCAGTTCCCAAGCGCTTGATTTGCGCTGCACTGTCGCAAACCGCAGAAATACGGGCTCCGGTTTCGCGGACAATTCCTGCAAGTCGAGGCGCGCCCCAAGCCGGCATTGGCGCGCTGACCAACAGGTCGCCAATTCCGCCACGCGCAAAGGCCTCAGCCTCCCCGACTGTCTGGCAGCATAGCCCGATCGCACCCATTTCGACTTGCAGGCGCCCCAATGTCGAGCATTTGTGCATTTTTCCATGAGATCGGAGCCGCACTCCGCCCGCATCACAGGCAGCTTGCATGGTTCTCAGATTATTGATCAACACAGGCTTGTCGATCACAAGCGCCGGTGTTTGAGGAGGAACAGGAAGCACAGTCATTGCTGGTGCATAGCATCGCCAACGCATGGCTGCACGAAGGTTATCGATGCATTAACCATAACCGTCAAACCTCCGTCCTGACCTTTGCTGCATAGGGATCCATGCGCGCGATCCAGGGGTATTCATGATCAGGGAACTACGGACATGTCTGGCGGCTTTTTTCATGCTGGGTGCCATGACGCCTGCTGGTGCGATTCCCCTGCCAGAGCCTGCGCCTCGCTACCACTGGGAATGCGTGCCATTCGCCCGTGCCGTTTCGGGGATACGGATTTTCGGCGATGCCTGGACCTGGTGGGATCAGGCTGAAGGGCATTACCGGCGAGGCAACCAGCCCCGCATTGGCGCCGTCATGGCGTTTATCCCCTATGGCAAGATGGAACTGGGTCATGTCGCGGCTGTCAGCGAGATCATTGACACACGCACGATCCTTGTCACCCACGCCAATTGGTCACTGATCAACGGCAGACGCGGGCAAGTCGAGCGCGATGTCAAGGTGATCGACGTTTCGGACGCCGGTGACTGGAGCGCAGTGCGAGTCTGGTATGCGCCCAATGAGGGTCTGGGCGGTACAGCCTGGCCGGTACACGGCTTCATTTACCCCGCCGGTACAACCTCGCCACCGACGAACACACGCGAAGCGATTCCCAAGCTTCAATATGCGTCGGTCTTGAACTGGACAGCAGCGCGGTCAGAGACATACAAGCCGACCGGGCGCCTGACCTACCTGAGAAAGATGCTGCCAAAACTGAACTAGGCCAGGCTTTTCGAAGCCTGTTCGTACATATCCTTGCTCAACCCCGGTTTCGCAACGATGCGTTCCAGTTCGGCCTTCATCAAGGACTGACGCCCATCGTCGAAGCGGCGCCACCGTCCCAGAGGCGGAATGAGTTTTGCTGCCGTTTGCGGATTGATAGGATCAAGCTCAAGCAGGATATCGGCGAGGAATCGATAGCCTGAGCCGTCCGGCAAATGGAATTGCTGCTGATTGGACGAGAAGGCACCTGCCAGCGCGCGCACCCGATTGGGGTTGTTCATCTTGAAGTCCGGGTGTTGCTGCAACTCACAAACCGCCTTGATGGTATCCTTGCGCATCGACAAAGCCTGGGTCGTAAACCATTTATCGATGACCAATGGATTTTCGCGATAGCGATTATAGAATATGTCGAGCGCCGCTACCCGCTCGTCAGCGTAGGAATTGGCAAGAATTCCTAAGGCTGCAAGCCGGTCAGTCATATTATCCGCAGACTCGAACTGACGGAATGCAATCGCTGCAGCATCTGTTGCGCCGCTGCCGGAAATATACCCCAGCGAAACGTTCCGCAATCGTCGGCCGCCTTTTGCCGAAGGGCTGTATTCAAATGGCCGCGCGGCATGTGCCGCGACGGCACCTCTCCATAGGCTGTCAAGCTCAAGACCCAGTTCCTTGCGCAAGGCGTCGCGCGTCGCGTTGATTGCGTCAGGATCAACCACCAGCATTTGATCGCCTACAAACGCTTCACTCGGCAGCAAAACAGCCTCGGCAATGAACGCAGGATCGAGTGCATTGTTCGTCAGCGTTTTGCGCACGGCCTCGACCAATGGGCCATGCGCAGGCTTGCCCGTGCTGACCGCCGCCACCAGTGTATCTAGCATCAACTGTTGTGTGGCCTCGTAGCGTCCAAACGGATCATCATCATGCGCCGAAAGAAAGGCAAGATCGGCCGAATTGCGATCACTTTCAACGACTATTGGTGCCGAAAACGAACGATTGATCGACAGGACGGGTCGTTTTGCAAATCCCGGGATGCGAATCTCGGCCTTGGCATCCGTCAATACTTCCATCCGCTCGCCATCATGTGTTGCAGAGTCGCGATCGAACAGAGCCAACTTCAGAGGGATCGACATCGGCAGCTTGTTGAAATGCCCTGGCGTGTCCGGCACCGATTGTTCGAGAGTGAGGATGGCTTCGCGTTTCTGAGGATCATGGGCCAGCGTGACCTTTACATGTGGCGTTCCGGCTTGCGAATACCATAGGCGGAACTGGCCAAGGTTGACGCCGCTCGCCTCCTCCATTGCCAGTACGAAATCCTCACATGTCACCGCTTGACCATCATGCCGTGCAAAATAAAGGTCGCTTCCAGCACGAAACTTTTCGGGGCCGAGCAAGGTGTGCATCATGCGAATGACTTCGGCACCCTTGTTGTAAACCGTGGCCGTATAGAAATTGCCGATCTCGATATAGGATTCGGGACGGACCGGGTGGGCAAGCGGCCCTGCATCTTCCTGAAATTGTGAGGCGCGGAGCCCGCGCACATCTTCGATCCGCTTTACCGGTTCAGATCCCTGATCCGCAGAGAAACACTGGTCTCGAAAAACCGTGAAGCCTTCCTTCAGCGAAAGCTGGAACCAGTCACGGCACGTCACGCGATCACCGGACCAGTTGTGGAAATATTCGTGCGCAACAACGCCAAGGACGCCGTCATAATCGATGTCGGTTGCGGTATCAGGATCGGCCAGAATATAACGTGAATTGAATATGTTGAGGCCTTTGTTTTCCATCGCACCGAAGTTGAAATCATCAACCGCTACAATGTTGAAGACAGCCAGATCATACTCGCGACCATAGACTTGCTCGTCCCATTTCATGCTGGTCTTGAGCGCGGCCATCGCGTGCGCCGTCTTCGGCACGTCCGATTCCTTCACCCAAATGGCGAGATCGACCCTTCGTCCTGAAAGGGTAGTGAAGCTGTCACGGTTTGCCTGCAAGTCGCCCGCGACAAGCGCGAACAGGTAGCAGGGCTTTGGAAAGGGGTCATTCCATTCCACCCAGTGCCGACCGTCTGGCAGATTGCCTTCTCCAACCAGATCTCCGTTGCACAACATAACCGGGAACGCGCCTCGCGCCGCTTCCATCCGGACGTCATAGCGGCTCAAAACGTCGGGCCGATCCGGAAAAAAGGTAATTCTTCTAAAGCCTTCCGCCTCGCACTGCGTACAAAGCATCCCGCTTGAGGCGTATAGCCCCATCAGCTTTGTGTTTGCAGCCGGATTCAGTTCGATTTCGGTTTCAATCTTGTGCGCACGCCCGTCGAGCGGAATGACAAGGGCGCCGTCCTCCATTGTCCAGTTTGCGGTTTCCTCACCATCGATCCTGACGACGAGCGGGATCAGTTCATCGCCATCCAGACGCAGAGGTCGTTCATGCTCGCCATTGCGTTCGACAGACAAGGTCGCACGGACACAAGTCCGTTCAGCTGCCAAGCCGAAATTGAGGTGGACGGTTGGCACCAGCCAATCAGGCGGGCAATAATCCTCGCGGTGGATGATGGTCGGTGCGGCGGGGGCGTTCTGGACATCAAGCATGAGTCGGAACCTAGGCCCCCGATCGGGCTTGATCAATCCGCATCCCGGCGTATTATTATAGTATAACAGCTGGGAGTATTTCATGTCTGACGTCGGGTTGGCTTTTGCTTTGGCCACAGCCTTCGATCCAGAAGCCGCCACTCAGGCCTATCTCGCAACGCTGAAGGGGGCCGCGCGTGCGAAGTCAGATGCCTATTTCGAGGGCGGATACTGGCTGTTGCTGTGGAGTGCTCTGGCGTCCGTTGTCGCTGACCTTGTCCTCTTAAGGACAGGCCTGTCGGCGCGCTTCAGGGATTGGGCCGAGCGGAGGACGAAAAGGCGATTCCTGCAATCAATGCTCTATGGTGTGCCTTACATCCTCGTCAGCACAATCATCCTCGTGCCATGGACGATCTACACGGGCTATTTCCGCGAGAAGCAATATGACCTGCTGGACCAGGGATTTTCCGCTTGGGCGGGAGAACAGGCAATCTCGCTTATCATTACCGTCATCGCTTTTTCACTGATCATTGCAGTCGTCATGAATGGCATTCGCCGTAGCCCGAAGCGGTGGTGGCTTTGGGGCACCGGGATCGCAGCCCTTTTCATGGCCTTCTTCATCATGATCTCACCGGTGTTCATCAAGCCATTGTTCAACACCTATACCGAGTTGGCACCGGGTGCCACGCGTGACCGGATAGTCGCCATGGCGCAATCTCGTGGCATCCCGTCCGACCATATTTACGTGTTCGACCAATCAAAGCAGCACAAGCGGATATCGGCGAATGTATCGGGCCTTGGGCCTACAATCCGTATATCCCTGAATGACAATCTCCTGAATCGGGCCACTTTGCCCGAAATCGCATCGGTCATGGGCCATGAGATGGGTCATTATGTGCTGAATCACGTTCAAAAAATTGTGATCGGCTTTGCGCTCGTCTTTGGCTTTTGCTTCTGGATTGCCTCGCTCGTCGTGCCGGGAATTGTTGCGCGGTGGGGTGCTGGCTGGGGACTTCGCGGCATTGACGATGTCGCGGCATGGCCTGTCTATTCAATCGTGATTACCCTCCTGATCCTGTTGATGACTCCGGTACAGAACAATATCATCCGCGCCAACGAAAGCGCGGCGGATGCATTTGGACTCGAAGTATCAAAGGAGCCCGATGGCTTCGCCCAAGCTGCGATGAAACTGTCCGAATACCGCAAGATCGAACCTGCCACGATCGAGGAGTTTCTGTTTTACGACCACCCGTCTGGTCGTACCCGGGTGCGCATGTCGATGGACTGGAAAGCACGACATTTGAAGGATGCGCCGACAAGCTGACATGCCCAGCCTTTTGATTTTCGGCCTTGGCTATACGGCCTCACGGATTGCTTCGACGGTGCGGGCGCAGGGATGGCACGTGCATGCCACAGGAACAGCGGGCGACTTGCGGTTCGATGACACGGGGACCGTCCGGATCGCGATTGCGCAGGCGACGCATATTCTGTCGTCAGTGCCGCCGCTGGTCGATTGCGATCCGGTGCTTGCAACCTATGGCACGGCCATCAGGGCGAGCCCAGCGGGTTGGATCGGCTATCTCTCCTCAACCGGCGTCTATGGCGATACTGGCGGTGCCTGGGTTGACGAGAGTGCGCCGCTGAAGGGCAGACGGGAGAACCGAAATCAGGCTGATCGGGACTGGCAGGCACTTTCCCCTAATGTCAGGGTCTTCCGGCTGCCGGGCATCTATGGACCGGGACGATCCGCGCTGGAGCGGGTTGCAGAAGGCAAGGCGCACCGGGTCGATCTGCCCGACCAGGTGTTTAGCCGCATTCATGTTGACGATATTGTCTCGGGCGTTCTCGCCAGCGTCAATCGTCCTTCCGGGGTTTACAACCTTGCCGATGACGTTCCCTGTTCCCAAAACCGTGTCGTTGAAACCGCCTGTGATCTGGCAGGAGTCCCCCACCCTGTGCTGCACACGCTCGACACTGCAGGACTGAGCCGCGAGGCAAGGGCATTTTATGCTGAGAACCGGCGGGTTTCGAATGAAAAGGCCAAACGGGTGCTTGGCTGGACGCCCCGCTATGCAGATTTTACCTCGGGTCTTCGCGCACTCAGTGCAATCGCCAGCCCCGCCAGCGCCAAAAGTCCGCCACCTGCAGCGATAGGCGTCCAGCGATAATGCTCGAACGCGGTTGAAATGGCCATCGCGATAACCGGCGTGATGACGCTCGAATAGGCTGCCGGCCCCGGGCCGATCAGCCGGATCACATTGAAATAGGCCATGAATGCCAAGGCTGACGCGGCGATCCCCAAATAGAGCACGCCGCCCACATAGGTGAAACTCCAGTCGAAGACCGGTGGACCTGTGGTCAGCCAAGCCCATGCCCCGTCGATCATTGTGCCCCAGAGCATGCCCCAAGCGAGCATGCTCGCCATTGGCATCTGGTGCGCGCGCGGAGTCGCCTGCAACACGTTGGCGACAGAGGCGGAGATCACAGCACACAGGGTCAAGACAATGCCAAGCACCACATTATCTCCACCCCCCGCCTGCCGATATTCATTCACAAAGAGCAGCACGATCCCACCCATTGCAACCGCCGATCCGAGATAGAAGCGTCCGGTCGGCCGCACCCCGAGAAAAGCGCGCGCAAGTAGAGTGTTCGGCACAATCAGCAAAGCGAAGAGAATCGCGACCAGCCCCGAAGTGATATGGGCTTCGGCCTGATAGACGAAGTTGAAATTGAGCGTGAACTGTGCACCGCCGAACAGCATGGCAAAACGCTGCTGCCGCCAATTCAGATGAATCGGCTGGCGCGTGATCCATGCATAGACGAACATGACCG
>JANNLW010000280.1:0-10629 GCA_031397145.1 Sphingomonadales bacterium
CTGCGATTCTGGGCGGAAACCGGGCGCGTCATCCTTGTGACGATGCGCAGTCCAACGGCCCTTGAACCCATCATCAATCGCTTCCTTTCGAGATACATTCATGATCCGGGTGATCTATTGAGTGCTTTTGCCGACGCGATAACCAGTGGGCTCGATCCTGATGTCGCCAATCTTGGCGATGCACTCGACGATTGTGAAATCAGGGTCGAGTTTGCCAACATCCACCCGACCCGGCGTGAAGTGATGCGTGTCAGGGCACGCGCCATAGCTTTTCGGCGTTTTGTGTCGCCGCAACGCCAGGCGCTCGTCCAACTCGCGATGGCGCAGCTCGACTGGCTTGATGAAGATGATCGGTTACATCTTCGCGAAGCTGCCGACCGCGTAGCGCGGATGGCCGAAGAGCTTGAATCCGTGCGTGAAAGGGCAGCGCTGATGCACGAAGAGCTGACCGATAGGCGTGCCGAACAAATGGATTCCCGGGGGCTACTGATTTCGATCGTCGCACTCGTGTTTTTGCCGCTAACGTTCATTACCGGACTGTTGGGGATGAATGTCAAGGGTATCCCTTATGCAGAAAACGCCTGGGCCTTTTGGGGTGTGGCCGGGATGTGCCTGTTTCTCGCGTTTCTGGTGCTCGGCTGGTTCGCGCGGGCGCACTGGATCAGTGGCGACTAAGCGACCAGCGCGTCAATCGCCGTTGCCAACTTCACGTCGCGCGCGGACAGCCCGCCAGCATCATGTGTCGTGAGCAGGATGTCTACGCGGTTCCAGACGTTTGACCACTCTGGATGATGATCCTGTTGTTCGGCAAGCAGCGCGACACGCGCCATGAAGCCAAAGGCTTCAGAAAAGTCGGCGAACAGGAACCGCCGGCTTATGGCGTCGCGACCGTCGTCGAAATCCCATTCGCCCAGGGCATCGAGTGCCGCTGCACGTTCGCTTTCATCCAGTTGTTCGATCATCGCGTTTGCCTCCTGCCAATGACCTGCCAAGATCATGATCGTTCCGGATCGAATCAATCTGAAACGTGAATCACGGTCCCGATTCAAGGGTGAGAGCCTGATTCACGGCATCGGCGGATGCATGAAGTGCTTCCACCGCAACCTATCAGGCCCTATGTCGCAGGAATGATGGGGCAGGGTCAACTCAGCTTTGATGGCGTCTCATGCCAGCGTGGCGGGCGAATGCTGTTCGAGCGGCTCGATTTCACGCTGGAGCCGGGCGACGCAGCTGCGGTTTCCGGGCCGAACGGCATCGGAAAATCCAGCCTGTTGCGGCTCGCTGCCGGATTGCTGGAGCCCGCAGCCGGCGCTATCCGGCGTGAGGGTCGGATTGCTCTTGCAGATGATGCGCTTGGCCTTGACCGCCATCTCCCGCTGGCGAACGCTCTTCAGTTCTGGGCAGGGATTGACGGCGGCTCCGTGGCCAACGCGCTTGCTGCCGTCGCTCTCGATCATCTGGGGCAGGTGCCGGTTCGCATGCTGTCGACGGGCCAGCGCAAGCGTGCGGTGCTAGCGCGGGTCTTTGCAAGTAGAGCACCAATCTGGCTGCTTGATGAGCCAGGCAATGGACTTGACACCGCGTCGCTGAAGAACCTGTCCGTCGTGATCGCAGATCATCGCGCGCGTGGCGGTATCATCCTTGCAGCCTCGCATCAGCCTTTAGGGATTGAAAGCGCATCTGATATAAGTCTGGAGGCCCGTTGATGAAGGCCTTGTGGGCACTGGTGGCGCGCGATGTGCGGCTGTCATATGGTCGGGGTGGCGTTGTGCTGCCCGTGGTCTTCTTCTTGCTCGTGGCGACGCTTTATCCGTTCGGCGTTGGCCCTGATGGACCGCTTCTGGCAAAGACCGGCGGAGGGGTTTTGTGGATCGCAGCGTTGCTCGCTGCGCTTCTGCCGATTGACCGGCTGATCGCGCCCGACATGGATCAGGGCATGCTCGATCAACTCACGGTCCGTGGCGTTGGTGACGAGGTCACAGGGCTTGCCAAACTCATCGCCCATTGGCTTGGTTTCGGTCCTCCACTGATGATCGCGGTCGTTCCTGCAGCAGCATTGTTGCGGCTTGATGGTGAAACCCTTTGGCGGCTCGAACTGGGCCTATTGGCGGGAACACCGGGACTTGCGGCATTGGCAGTCATGATTGCCGCGATAACTGCCGGATTGCGAGGCGCAGGGCCCATTGCAGGCTTGCTCATGTTGCCGCTGGCCATACCGCTGCTTATATTTGGAGCAGGGTCACTTGATCCGCAGAGCATGGGTGCCTTAAAACTGCTTGCAGCCTGCTCGATGCTTGCCGTTTCCATAGCACCCTTTGTCGCTGGCGCGGCGATCCGCGCGGCACGGGAATAGTCAGCGTGACCAGCGCGCGAAAATAGCGGTTGGCAGGATCAGGCCCCGCGATTCTTCGCGCACGCCCAACTCTCCACATTCGACTGTCCCTCCTAGATCAGCGCAATGCTGGCGGACAAGCTCGCCAATCGCCAGCGCCGACATTCGCACGGCATAGACGGTCAGGAAGAGAAATGCCGAATCGGTGTCGAGAAGCTTGCGACAGTTTCCGACGAGATCCGGCAGCCCGTCCTCGAGTCGCCAGACTTCACCTTCCGGGCCGCGGCCGAATTTGGGTGGATCGAGAATAATACCGTCATAACGCTTGCCCCGCCGCACTTCGCGCGCTGTGAACTTGGCGGCGTCATCCACGATCCAGCGAACCGGCTTGTCAGACAGTGCCGCCAGCGCTGCATTGCCCTTGGCCGATTCAACCGATTTCTTCGAGGCATCGACATGGGTGACCGCGGTCCCCTTGCTTGCCAATGCAAGGCTGCCGACACCGGTGTATCCGAACAGGTTCAGTGCGGTCGGTTCCGTACGTCCACGAAGCCGTTCACGCATCCAGGTCCAGACAGGCACCATGTCAGGAAAGAAGCCCAAGTGCCGGAACGGCGTGGTTTGCGCAGTGAAACGGATGTCATCCCACACCAACGGCCAGCCTTCGCGTGGAATGGGCCGGTCAAACTGCCAGCGCCCGCCGCCATCTTCGTCCGCACCGGGAATGAATTCTCCGTCAGTGTCCCAGTTGGCGCTGGCAGGCGGCCACAACGCTTGTGGTTCAGGCCGGATGAAACGGAAAGGGCCATAGCGTTCCAGCTTGCGGCCATGGCCCGAGTCGATCAATCCATAGTCGGCCCAGGGTTCTCCAATGAGCGTGATTGGTGTCATGCGCCGGTCGGAACTGCCCGTGCAGAAACGTAATCGCGAATGGCCTCAATCGTTGCTGGAAGTGTATCGAAGCGCTCCTCGCGCTCAAACAGGCTGCCAATCCGCGCTGGCAGCGACGGGCGCATGCCAGTGGCGCGTTCGACTGCATCGCGGAATTTGGCCGGGTGCGCGGTTGCCAGTGTCACGATGGGAACGTTGGCAACCACGCCGCTTTCATAGGCGGCTGCAAGCCCGATTGCCGTGTGGGGGTCAATCTGCTGCCCTGAACGTTCAGCCGCCCGGCGCATTGCGAGCGCCATGCCATTTGCATCAATCCGGGCACTCGTAAAGAGCGGTTTTGCACCAGCGATCATGTCCTTGGGGATGGTCATGGCCTTGCTGGTCTCGAAATCTGCCATCATCTTCGCCAGGCACGGCCCGTCGCGACCTGAAAGGTCAAAGAGCAGTCTTTCAAAATTCGAGCTGACCTGGATATCCATACTCGGTGTTGCAGTTGCGGTCACTTTACCGGCGGAATAATCGCCCGACGTGAAGGCGCGGTGCAAGATATCGTTGACATTGGTTGCGACAATCAGCTTTTCGACCGGCAATCCGCACTGAGCGGCTACATATCCAGCGAAAACATCGCCGAAATTGCCAGTTGGCACCGAAAACGCCACTGAGCGTTCCGGCGCGCCCAGTCGGACCGCGGCATAGAAATAGTAGACGACCTGCGCCATCAGTCGTGCCCAGTTGATCGAGTTGACGGCAGAAAGGCTGAACCGGGCTGAAAAGTCGGCATCATTGAACAACGATTTCACGATTGACTGCGCGTCGTCAAAGCTGCCCTTGATCGCAATATTGTGGATATTGGGCGCGAGCACGGTTGTCATTTGCCGACGCTGTACCTCGGAAACGCGGCCTTCCGGATGGAGCATAAAGATGTTGATCTTTTCACGCCCGGCAACCGCATCGATTGCCGCCGATCCGGTGTCGCCCGAAGTTGCGCCGATGATAGTGAGTTCGGTCTCTCGCGTGGAAAGAAATTTCTCGAACAGGAGCCCGAGCAACTGGAGCGCGACATCCTTGAAGGCGAGCGTTGGACCATGGAACAGTTCAAGTAGCCAATGCTGTCCGTCAAGCTGGACAAGAGGGGTGACCGCCGCGTGCGAAAAACAACCATAGGCTTTGGTGCAAAGGTCGCGCAGTTCGTCCTTATCCAGGCTGCCGGCGACGAACGGCATCATGACACGCACGGCGGTTTCGGCATAGGAAAGCCCGCGCATCGCAGCGATCTCGTCAGCCGAGAAGCGCGGCCATTGCCGGGGAACGTACAGCCCGCCGTCAGACGCCAGTCCGGCCAGCGTCACGCCTTCAAAACTGAGCGCTGGCGCGCTTCCTCTGGTGCTCACATATTCCATGATGTCCGGCGCCCTAGCGGGAGGGCGTGGCTAGGGCAAGATTGCTGGTATTGCATTAGTGTATTATTCATATAATACAGAAGGTCCGAATAGGGAGGAATGTAATGGCACAGTACAACCGGCGCGCTGTGATGGCGGGTTCGGCCCTCGTGGTTGGGACGATGATCACTCCAAAATTAGAGGCAGAGCCTTCTCCGTTACCTCAAAAAACCTCGACTTCTGCACCTGAAAGCATAACTCAACGCATGATCAAGCGGGCGCAGGAAAATCTTCACCCGATTGCTTTTGACGGTAAGGGTTTCTCGGGTGCAGGTTGGGACATGTTGGTATCCGAAGGACGATCCTCGGAATTCTTTCTGCTTGGGGAAGAGCATGGCATTGCCGAGATCCCGGTTCTTACTGGCGAATTGTTCGAAGCTTTGCGTCCCGCTGGTTATGACAAGCTCGCCATAGAAATTTCAGCTCCGATTGCTGACGAGCTGGATGAGGCGGCGAAAAATGGCACCCACGGACTGCGGAACTATTTTGCGAAGTATCCGCCCGGACCGGCCTTCTATTTCTGGCGGTCAGAAGCCGAACTCCTCGCCAAGGCTCGCGGGCTGGTTCCGAATGACGAACAGGCGATTTGGGGGTTGGATTATGAAGTGATCGGCGATCGCCAGTTGATCGAACGACTGAGGGCCAGAGCGCCCAGCTCGGCCAAGGAGGCACTTGCTGCACTGGACAAGGCTTCGCTTGACGGTTGGGCGCGGTGGAAGGCCGAAAAGAATCCCGAATTTCTCCCCATGTTCTCGCTAAAGCCCGAGCTCATCCACGCGATCACGGCTGCATGGAAATCTCCTGATCGGCAAAGCGCAGTAATTCTTGATGTGCTGGCCGAGACCCTTGAGATCAATCTCCTTCAACAGACCACCGGATGGGGATCGAACAAGCGCCGTGCCGATTTCAACCGCAAATCCTTGATCCGGCTGCTGTCCCGGTCAGAAGTCAGCAGACCGCCCAAAATTCTTTTCAAATTCGGATCAACTCATACAATGCGCGGCGTCACTTGGACTGGCGTTTTTGACATTGGCTCGCTGGCTGCAGAGGTTGCTTCGCTGCGCGGTGGCAAGAGTTTCCACCTGCTGGTGGGCGGCGGTGCGAACAGTATTCATGGGGTGCTCGATGCCACTGACATGAGTGTGAAATCGCAACCTGTCGACATGTTTGGCGACGAATTCGGCATGGCCTTTCTGCTTGATGTTATGCCTAAAACTGGACTTGGCCTGCTCGACCTTAGACCATTGCGACGCCTTGCCAGTTCAGCCGAGCGGTTGAAAGAATTGAACAACCCGGAAGCAGTGCGGGTTATTCATGCCTATGACATGATGTTGGTCTGGAACGGATCAGCTGCAACAACCATGCTTGGCTAGTCAAGTGCGTTGCCAGCGTCTCAACGCCAACAGGTAAATAATTGCGGCGATGCCTGCGAAGAGGAACCATTGGACGGCATAGGCAAGGTGGTTGTTGGGCACGTCGATGATTGAAGGCGGCGCGCTGGCTTCAAGGCCCTTGGCGGGCGTCGTGGCAACCAGCATGAGTGCCGGTGCTGCCCTCTTCTCAAATGCGCGCGCGATCAGACTGCGATGATCGGGTTGGCGCGAAATGAAGCCGCTCACTGCACCGCCTTTCCAGTCTGGTGCGAGGTCGAACCGCGCTGACCAACCGATATCGACCGTAATCCCCGGCCCCTCGGCGCCCGTGCGGCACGAGACAATATGGCGCCATCCAGCCTCACCTTTGGCATTGAGGCCACCTTCCACGCGCGGAGTGAGCGGCTCGAGGCACATGCCGGCCGCTCGGCGAAAGAGGAGATTGTCGCCTGATGCAATTGCGGGGAAGGCCATTTCAGGCAGTTGCGTGGCGGAGGCATAGCTCGCTAGCAGTGCATTCTTTTCGCCGGCACGCTGCAATTGCCAGATACCCAGTATTATCATCGCGGAAATCGCGATGATTACCAAAACTGTCGAAACAATCGGTACACGTTTCATTCGACGATTCGACCTTCGCGTGCTCGGTTCCGGTATTCCAGAACCAGCAAGGCCCCCTTGGCGATACGCAGCAAGCCGAGCACAAGTCCAAGTGTGACAGGTACCCAAAGCAAGATATGAACCCAGAATGGAGGCTCGAAGTTGAGTTGCACGATGATTGCCAAAAGGGTCACGATTGCGCCGACAATCATGATCAGGAATGCGGCCGGGCCATCGCCGACATTAAACTGGCCGAAATCCAGTCCGCAGGCCGTGCACTTCGCCGAAAAACCAATGACGCTGCGGAACAACCCCGACGCCCCGCATTGAGGACACAGGCCCCTGATCGCCGCGCGGGCCGTATCAGGAGTCTGATATGACATGACCTATCTGCCGTGGACAGGTGCGCCCCAGCTGCCCCAGACATAAACGACGCAAAACAGGAACAGCCAGACCACGTCGACAAAATGCCAATACCACGCAGCAGCTTCAAAACCGAAATGCTGCCGCGGCGTGAAGTGGCCTTTGTAGGAACGCGCAAGGCAAACGATCAGGAAGATCGTGCCAACCAGCACGTGGAAGCCGTGGAAGCCGGTAGCCATATAGAAGGCCGCGCCATAATTCAGCCCTTTGAAGCCGAAGGGTGCGTGTATGTATTCATAAGCCTGGATCGAGGTGAAGATCGCGCCGAGAATGATCGTCGCCCAGAGGCCCTTCTTCAGACCGTCACGATCGCCGTGGATGAGCGCATGATGTGCCCATGTTACCGTGGTTCCCGAACAGAGCAGAATGAGCGTGTTGAGCAGGGGAAAACCGAATGGATCAATGACTTCAATACCCTTGGGCGGCCATTGTGCAACAGCGCCCGCCTGACCGATCAGGTTTTCAACTGAACCGTCGGTCACCACCATATGCGCCGGAAACAGCGAAAAATCGAACCATGACCAGAACCAGCCCACGAAAAACATCACTTCGGACGCGATGAATAGGATCATGCCGTAGCGCAAGTGCAGCGAAACGACGGGTGTATGATCGCCAGCATGCGCTTCCTTGATGACATCGGACCACCAGGCAAAAAACGTGTAGAGAATGCCGACGACGCCAAGGAGAAAGACCCAACCGCCATAGGGTTGTTCATGCATCCACATGACACCACCGCCGGTGAGGCCCAGAGCTGAAAATGCGCCGATCAGCGGATTAATGCTGGCATCGACAATATGATATTCATGGGTCTTTGAACCGGCCATGGTTATTTCTTTCCTCTAAAGGCCAATCGGAGGGCTTGCCGTTCCGTTAGCTTGGCTTGTTTGCCTCGTCTACGGGGTAGAAGGTATAACTCAGTGTGATTTCTTCGATATCGTTCGCATCCGGGTCATCCGCAATTTTGGGGTCAACATAGAAAATGACCGGCATCCGGACTTGCTTGCCCGGTAAAAGCGTCTGTTCGGTAAAGCAAAAACACTGGATCTTGTTGAAATACTTCCCGGCCTGGGAAGGCGTGACGTTGAACGTGGCGCGCCCGGTTATCGGCTTGTCCGAGAGATTCTTCGCTGTGAAAAAGGCAATCTCGCGCTCACCAAGAATTACCGGCTCGTTGTTTTTCTCGGGCCGGAATTCCCACGGAAGTGAGGGAATGTGATTGGCGTCGAACCGCACCGAGACGCGCTTGCCGGTAAGCACCGCACCAGGCGCTGCATCGGCTTTCTGCGTCGTACCGCCAAATCCGGTTGCCTGGCAGAACGCCCGATACAATGGCACGCTCGCGTAGCCAAGACCGGTCATGCCGCAGGCAAGTGAGACGGCAAACAATCCCGTGCGGGTAATGGGCGTCATGGCGCCACCACCATCTTGGCTATGCTGATCCCGTAGATCAAGATAACCAGCGAGATCAGGAGAACGCCCATCACCTTGGCGCGAGAACGCTGGCGCTGGCGGATTTCGTCGTCGGTCATGCGAGAATTATCCGATCCACTGCCAGTGCTCCGAAGACGCCGAAAAGATAAATGATCGAAAAGGCAAACAGTTGCTTTTCCGGCTTCATCGCATCGGCAACGACAGTCTGGCGAAGCCCAACCCGGAGCGAAAGCACCACAAACAACAGCGAAGCTCCTGCGGTGAAAATGCCATATATCGGACCCGCCAAGTGGAACGCCCAAGGCAAGACTGCAACGGCGGCCATCGGTAACGTGTAAAGCAGGATCTGGATGCGGGTATTGCGTTCGCCCGCCACCACAGGAAGCATTGGCACACCAGCTTTGGCGTAATCTGTTTTCATGAAAAGTGCGAGCGCCCAAAAATGCGGCGGCGTCCACAAGAAGATAAGCGAGAAGAGCAGGACGGGGAGCAGGCTGACATCGCCTGTCGCAGCAGCCCAGCCGATCACAGGCGGGAACGCGCCAGCCGCGCCCCCAATAACAATATTCTGGGGTGTCCGGCGTTTGAGCCAAACGGTGTATACGAGGACGTAAAAGAGGATCGATACCGCGAGGATCGCCGACGCAACCCAATTGGTCGCAAGATAGAGCAAAAGAACAGAAAATACGCTCAACCCGACGCCGAAATGAAGCGCCGATTGGCGATCCATTCGCCCTGCCGGAAGCGGCCGATCTTCAGTGCGCTTCATCAAGGCGTCAATATCGGCTTCGTACCATTGGTTGAGTGCACCTGCCGCCCCGGCACCGAGCGCAATGGACAGGACTGCGGTAAAGCCGAGGATCGGGTTGATCCCTACGGGTGCTGCGATCAGTCCGCACAAACCCGTGAAGACAACCAGCGACATTACCCGAGGCTTCGTCAGCGCCAGAAAATCTCGCCAGTCGGCAGTCAGCGCAACCGTCTCGGTTGCCGGAGAGGCGCTCGCCATCAGTCGATCTTCGGTAAGGTCTCGAACTGGTGGTAAGGCGGTGGGCTCGAAAGTGTCCATTCGAGTGTTGTTGCGCCTTCACCCCAGTAATTGTCCTCGGCTTTGCGGCCCGCGATGAACGCGTATGCCACGTTGACGAAGAACACGACCATCCCTGCAGCCATGATCACATAGCCAAGCGAAGAGATGTTGTTCCAATAAGTCTGAGCCTCAGGATAGTCCGGAATACGCCGGGGCATGCCCTGAAGGCCCAGGAAATGCTGTGGGAAGAACATCACATTCACGCCAATGAAGAACAGCCAGAAGTGCAGCTGTCCAAGTGCCTCGGAGAGGTGACGACCGCTCATCTTGCCAAACCAATAGGTGAAGCCGGCGAAGAGCGAAAAAACCGCCCCCAAGGACAGCACATAATGGAAATGCGCGACCACATAATAGGTGTCGTGCATGTAGTTATCGATACCGCCATTGGCGAGAAGGACGCCTGTCACACCACCAACGGTGAACATGAAAATGAAACCAAGCGACCACATCATCGGCGTCTTGAAGCTCAGCGAACCGCCCCACATGGTTGCGATCCACGAGAAAATCTTGATGCCGGTGGGGACCGCGATGACCATCGTCGCCGCCACGAAATAGGCTTCCGTGTTGACGCTCATGCCCACGGTGTACATGTGGTGCGCCCAGACGATGAAGCCGATCACGCCGATGCCAACCATCGCGTAGGCCATGCCGAGATAGCCGAACACGGGCTTCTTCGAGAAGGTCGCGACGATCTGGCTGATCATGCCGAAGCCGGGCAGGATCATGATGTAAACTTCCGGGTGCCCGAAGAACCAGAACAGATGCTGGAACAGGATCGGGTCGCCGTTGCCCGCGGGGTCGAAGAACGTCGTGCCGAAGTTGCGGTCGGTGAGCAGCATGGTGATCGCGCCGGCCAGGACCGGGAGCGAGAGCAGCAGCAGGAACACCGTGACCAGGATCGACCACACGAAGAGCGGCATGCGGTGCAAGGTCATGCCCGGCGCACGCATGTTGAAGATTGTCGTGTGGTCGATTCTGGTCACAGTGTTCCTGCTGCTGCTCTCGCTCCCGGTCCTCGCTGGTGCGATCACTATGCTGCTGACCGACCGCAAC
>JANNLW010000309.1:0-2947 GCA_031397145.1 Sphingomonadales bacterium
CCTATTGTTCAAAGCTTGCGATGGGCACGGTGCGATTGCGGGCCAAGACAATGCAGACAGGCGCGTTGCAGCTGGCGATATGGGACGGGGTGCTAGGCGCATCGCTTGCAGGAACCGCCGCCGACATTGCAGAGTGGCGAAGTCAGGACGGCGCCGCGAAAATCATTGCCGTTGCCCGGGATCGTCCGGGTCTTGAACAGACGCCGCCGACGACCGTGGCTGAACAGACGGCCCGGAAACTCGGCGCGATCATATTTGCCGATTTCTCTGGCTTTTCAAAATTGAGCGAACGGCTTTTACCGGGCTTCCTCAATTTCGTGATGGGTGCGATTGGCGTGGTCCTTGACAGGCACGGCGATGCAGTCCTGTGCCGGAACAGTTGGGGCGATGCGATCTACTGCGTGATCGAGACGCCGGTCGAAGCCGCGCTGATTGCTCTTGAGATTCAATCGGCGCTCGATCCGGTTCTGCTCCAGAAGGCCGGCCTGCCCGAAGAAGGCGGCATGCGTATCAGCCTTCATTGCGGGCCAATCTATAAAGATTATGATCCGATACGACAGGCCCGCACCTATTATGGGACGGAAGTCACTCTTGCGGCACGCATAGAACCGCGGGTCCCCGTAGGATCAATCTACACGACGCAACAGTTTGCCGCCCTGATCGATGCGAAGGACGTGCATCTATTCCACTTCGAATATGTCGGAACAATGGATCTGGCAAAGGATCATGGCGCGCGCGTCCTCT
This sequence comes from Sphingomonadales bacterium, assembly GCA_031397145.1. Classification (GTDB taxonomy): domain Bacteria; phylum Pseudomonadota; class Alphaproteobacteria; order Sphingomonadales; family Sphingomonadaceae; genus Aquisediminimonas. The sequence continues at coordinate 745 of JANNLW010000309.1, forward strand.
ACCGGTTGACGCGTGCAATCGGTGAAATCGGTACCGGCCAATCTACAGATGCTTCCGACACAAGGGTGAGTCGTGCATCGCGCGCGAAGCGTACGTCCGGTGAACTCGCTGCGCGCCTACCTCTTTGAGCGACATGCCCACTTTTAACCGTTCGAAATTCTCGACCGTGACGGTTCACGTGAGCCGCACGTTGCTGGTCCTTGACATCTTCCCTGTTTCTTCCTCCGGTTTGAATGAGAGTTTTCCGGTAATGTGACCCTTGATACTGAAGGAGCATGCCGTGAAGAAGAGTCGATATCCGGAGACAGCGCGTGTCGCCGGTGAATGGCATCCCCTATCGGCGCCGGTGTCTCGACGAGGCGTAGGTGAAGATCAATGGAGAGTTGCACTATCTTTTGCCTGTGCGCTACTCGGCATTCATCAGCTACAACCACAACGACCGGATCTGGGCGATCGTAGCTTCCGACGCAAAGCGGAAAATTAAGCTGCGCTTATAGAGTCCCGAGGATCTTGCGGGCGCGTCTATTGAGACAGTTCTTTCGCCGCCTCAGCGTTCGGCGAAAAGGATGTTTCTTTTGGCTCAGTCGGTTACATAACGGGGCTATCTGCCATGGCCGGACAACCCTTCACTCCAGGCGCGTGAAGGTGCCCTTCCTCCTGGTGGATGGTATAACCCATCGCCTCAAGACGTTTCAGGGCTTTCGTGTCGCTAGGGATCGCCAACATCACGCCTGACTTTACGGGCAATTTTGCCATCGGCGAAGCCGCGGAGTCGGTCGAGCCGGCCGCTGGTGAAGCCGCTTCCGACTGTTGGTCGTTTTCTCCACTACAGCCGCCCAGGGCCACTATCAGCACGGCGACAATGATGCGCATGATTTTTTCTCCTTCAGGTTACGTTACAGAAACTGAGTGTCGCTTCTCGCCGGCAAATATCCGGTAAACGCTTCGTCGTGCGCCAGTAGTGAGCCAAACCCAGCTTGCTGACCAACGCTGAATACTGGGGACTTCCGCTAGCAGCGGCGAGATTCGGCTCGAAAAGGACATCGGCCGCCGGATGGCCCCGCGCTCCGATCAGCCGCTGCGCAGCTTCGATTGCCGAGGATTTGGCGCCGACAGCAGCAAGTGCGGCGACTACAAGTCGATCGTTCCGACGGGAGTCCCGTGCCATCTCCTCCAATTTAACCACCGCTGCCGCCTTGGCTGCAGAGTCGTTAGAACGCAGGGCTTCAAACGTCGCGCGTAGTGCCTCGATTTGCGACCGGGTGAGGTGAAGACCCGGTTCCTCCAGCATCGCCAGAGCCTCGTCATAGCGCTTAGTCCACAGAGCGGATTTTACTCTGACCTGCCGAAGAGCCACGGCGTCAGGCCATACCGTCAGCATATTTAAGGTGATTCGATCGGCCTCTTCCTCCCGATCACTGAGGTACAACGCGTGAGCAAGTCTTAGCGTTACTGCTGGGGACAATGGCATGATCGCCTGGGCGCGTTGATATTGCTCGATCGCTTCTTCCATCCGCCCCACTGAACTGAGGAAATCGCCATAGGCCGTGCGCTCGCAGCCACATTCGGTCGGTCGGACGCTAATCGCCTTCTTTAGCAGTTCTTCGCGCTCGGCGAAGCGATTGGTCGGAAGAAGGCCCGCTTCGGCCATATAGCCTTCGGGATTCTCATCATCCAACTTGCGCGCCCTCCGGGCCGCTTTGAGCCCTTCGTCACGGATCGCGGCCACATCGGAGCCGATGCCGTGGCTCAGGGGCACCGCTGCGAGAGCTAGCGCAGACCAACCGAAGGAGAAATCAGGAAGGACTGATGTGACCCGACGCGCCGCCTCGAAGATGCGCTGATCGTCCGGCGACCCCCCCCACTGTTCGTCACATAGGTGCAAATAACGCGACAGCGCCTCGTCCGGTATACGGCGGGGGTAGGCCGATGCCCCCCACAGTCCGCAACGAACGACCTGGCTTGCGGCAACGGCAATCTGGCGCGTCGCCAGCACGTCAGCTGCCGCCCGATCGAATGCGCGCGTCCAGAGCACCGTACCGGTCCGGTTATCGCTAAGGCTCACGGTGAATCGGAGGGCGTCCGCATCCCTGCGGATACTTCCACCTAGGAGAAACCGTTCTGGACGGCCGCCCGAACTGTCCGTCGCGACGGTAACGGCGACCGCATTCTCCGTACCAAAGGCTGCCAGTATTTCGTCGTG
>JANNLW010000343.1:0-14578 GCA_031397145.1 Sphingomonadales bacterium
GCAACAACAAATGTTGCCAGCCGCCTGGTCAATCGCGGATCCGTCGCTGCAAATCGCGCGCCAATCAAGCCTTACAGGAGCGCAGCATGACGCCTCGATCCATACGCATTGCGCTCGTTGGCCTACTTCTGGCCGCTATGATCAACGGCCCTGCATCGGCCCAACAGACGGCCCGCATTGATCCGCATATACGATATGTCGATTACGATCCGGACGCCGTCATTCGCCTGATCGGTCATACTGGTTATCAGATGATCCTTGAGTTTGCCCCTGGGGAAAAGATTGAAACCGTTGGCATTGGCGATTCATCGGGATGGCAAGTAACACCAAATGGCGCAGCAACCGTGATGTTCCTGAAACCCGTGGGCCTGCCGCGCACGACCAACATGTCCATCGTGACGAATTATCGTCGCTACAATCTGGAACTATTGGCTCGTTCGGGCACCAAAGTGGCCCAGAGCCAAATCGTCTACGCCGTGCGTTTCCGTTATCAGCGGGGGGAAGCCGAGAGCGCAGCCGCGCCCACCGCGCAGCCGATCACCACGACGCCGCCAGAGCAATGGAACCGCGCCTATAGTTATGATGGCGCCAAAGGCAACGTACCGGAGCAAGTGTTCGACGATGCAAAGTCAACATTCTTCAGATTTGCCTCTGGCGTGCCAACACCAGCCATTTTCAGCATCGCACCCGGCGCAGGAGAGAGCGTCGTCAATTTTTCAGTTCGCGGGTCTTTTGTGGTGATTGAACAGATTGCGCCCCAATTCGTGCTGCGTCAGGGTGCCGATGTTACCTATATTTTCAACGATGGCTATGTCGCACCAACACCGGGCGTTGACGCGCCAAAACCTCGCGCGAAACCCAAGAAAAGCGGGCTGGGCAGCCTTTTTGGAAAACGGCCAAAGGGACAAGCACGATGAGCATCTTGAAGCCGACTGATGCAGATCCACGCGTCGCAATGGAAGCCGACGAGCTCGACATTTCCAATCGGTTTGTGCCATCTCCTGTGGCAATGCCAACCGGGCTGTCGCCCGGGCTGAAGCTTGGCTTTTTGGCCATCGGCTTGCTCGGAATCGTTACTTTTGCGACACTGTCGACCAGCCGAAGTGATGCCAGCAAGTCAGCGGCGACCCCACCTGCAGCCAATACCATTGCGACGGTTGCTCCGCCTGGAGGACTGGTGCCCAAGGCCACTTTGCTCCCAGGTCCACCCGAACTTCCTGCTCCAACCCTTATCGTGCCACCAGCCGAGGGGGCCGCAATGCCTGGACTTGGAGGGGTGCAGTCCTCTGCGGCAAATCGCTTGCATTCTCCAGCTGTCGTCGTTGATTTGACTCGGAGCGGCACGGCGATGCTTTCTGCAACAGCAGGATCGGCGCCTGGAAAGGGTGACGACCTGAATGCAGAAGACAGGTTCGCAGATCGCATAGCGTCGGCAGAAAATGCCCCTGCCCGCGCCGTTCGGATTGCCAACAGCAGCTATATCGTGCCGCAGGGCGCGATCATCGCAGGGGTCCTCGAAACTGCCATTAATTCGGACCTGCCAGGATATGTGCGTGCCGTTGTCAGCCGCTACGTAATGGGTTTTGACGGAAGTCGGGCTCTCATTCCCAGCGGAAGCCGCTTGATTGGCCAATACCGTTCAGGTCTGACATCGGGTCAGTCGCGCGCATTTATCGTCTGGAGCCGGCTTACGCGGCCCGATGGGGTCTCCGTATCGCTTGGTTCGCCCGTTACCGACCCGTTGGGACGCGCCGGACTTGGCGGCAAGGTCGATAGTCATTTTCTCAAACGCTTTGGTTCGGCCATTTTACTTTCAGTCGTGCAATCGGGGCTTGGCGCCTTGCAGCGAGGAAATAACGATGTCGTTGTCCGCACGGCGGACGATGCAAAAAGCGTCGCTGGTATAGCCCTGCAGCGCGACATAAATATCCCGCCGACAGTCAAGATTGCCCAGGGTACGCCGATCCGCATCTTCATCGCCCGCGACCTTGATTTTTCCGGAACCGACGGTGTCCGGCCATGAACATGGTGGCCAATGTTTCAAACGAGGCCAGCACCATCTATCTCGACAGTTATCTCGCGCCATTCGCGAGGTGGCTCGACGCGGATGACGTTACTGAAATTCTGGTGAACCGGCCCGGTGAAGTTTGGGTCGAACGCAGTGGCGGCAAAATGGAGCGGTATGACGCACCCCTTATTGACCACATTTTGCTGCAACGCCTTGCCCGCCAGATCGCGCGGATCAACCACCAGGGTGTCAGCCGAGAAACGCCCCTATTGTCCGCAGTTCTGCCAGGCGGCGCCCGCGTCCAGATGATCCTTCCTCCTGCCACGCGCCAAGATATCGCATTGGCGATCCGCAAGCATGTTCTTCATGATCTGACGCTTGATAGTTATGGCGCGACCGGCGCATTTGACCGCGTTAAAACTGTCGCGGGTGACGAGGAGTCTCGGCTGCGGGCGTCGCTTCTTGCCAAGCTCGATTCCAAAGACATTATCGGTTTTCTTCGCACCGCCGTTGCTGCGCGCAAGACGGTTCTACTCTCGGGGGGTACATCGTCTGGAAAAACCACCCTGCTCAATGCCTTGTTGAAGGAGATTCCGGCGAATGACCGGATAGTCGTAATTGAGGACACGCCCGAGATTAAACTGGGTCGGGGCAATGCGATCGGATTGGTTGCTGTGTCTGGCGAACAGGGCGAGGCGCGCGTGTCCGTCGATGATCTTATGCGGGCATCGCTTCGAATGCGCCCGGATCGCTTGATCGTAGGCGAGCTGCGAGGACAAGAGACGGTAACTTTTCTGCGCGCGATCAACACGGGCCATCCCGGTTCGTTGAGCACCATTCATGCAAGTTCCCCGGAGGGAGCATTTGAACAAATCTCGCTGATGTGCATGCAGGCGGGGTTAGGTTTGAGTCGCGATGAAACGATCAGCTATGCAAGATCGATGATCGATATCGTAATTCAGCTTGGCAGGAACAATGGGGAGCGGAATGTCGAACAGGTCTGCTTCGCTCGCTCCTAAACTCTTTTGCTGATCCGGAACATTGGGTCTGGATTGGCTAGACCACTTCTCCACACGATTATGACGAAGGCTCTTGGGTCGGGCGACGCCCATCCTCCAAAAGATGTGCGCCGCCCTATGCGCGCCAGACCCTTAAATGGGGGAAGGTTCCAACCGACGCAGCATTTCCGTTATCGTATCCTTCAACTTCAGCCGGATACGCTTAAGCTGCTTCATTTCGTTCTCGCGTCCTGCTGTTCTGCAAGTGTCGATCAGCCGGTTGAGACGGCGATGTCGTCTTTTAAGTTCTTCAAGGTTGCGGTTCATTTCCAATCTCCTTAATCTTTCTCTAAGGCAGATCGGAAAATTGAACCAATTGAAAGCCAGATGCATATTCGATAGACTTGATCTATCAGAAGGATCTGCAATGCCAAGTATACGACAGTTTCAATATCTGGTCGCGCTGGATGATCTCAAGCACTTTGGACGCGCCGCAGGATCTCTCAACGTTTCCCAGCCTACCCTCAGCCATCAAATGCGGGCCCTCGAGGCACAACTAAGCGTGACATTGATCGAGCGCGGAGAAACACCGGTGCAACTCACGCCCGTTGGACGCGAAATGGCGGCCCGCGCGCGAAAGGTCTTGTTGCAGGTTGATGACATGAAGGCGCTGGCCAAACGCAGCTCAGCAGGCATGTCCGGTACAATCCGATTTGGGGTTTCGCCGACAATTGGTCCGTACTTGATGCCCAATATTGTGGCCTCACTGCACAAGCGTTTTCCTGACATGCGTCTTTATATACGAGACGGAATACCTGTCGATCAGCTTAGCGAGCTGCGGCGGGGCGCTTTGGACATGATTCTGGTTCCACTCCCCGTGAGCGGCTCGGATCTGTATATCGAACCACTCTTTCGGGAAAGTTTATACCTCGTGGCGCCGCCCGATCATCCACTCACGGGCCAGGCGTTACTGCGCAAGCAGCAACTGGCAGGCACCCAGATTCTGAGCCTCGACCCGCGCCACCATTTTCATCGACAGGTTGAGATCATTTGCGAGGAAATCGGGGCCGAGTTGCTCCAAGACTATGAAGGAACAAGTCTGGATAGCCTTCGCCAGATGGTCGGCTCCGGTCTGGGTCTGGCCATCTTGCCGGAATTATACTTGCGATCCGAAGCCGGCGGTGAGGATATGGTCCGGCGCCTCAACATCGCTGACTGGTCGGCGACACGCTCAATAGCCGCTGTGTGGCGCGCGGGCATGGCTTACGCCGACAGTTATCGATTGATTGCAGAAGCCATCGCGGTCGAGGCTCATGGCATATTGAGAACAAATTTATCATAGAGTTTATCTATCAATATAGTGATATACAATCTACTGTATCCACATAGATATTTCAATCGTCCAGTGCTAGATCAATGGTTAAATTCCAAGACCACCTGAGGCACATGTTATGGACAATCGATTGATGAAATCGCCCAATTTGCAGGGCACAAGCGCGTCGGCAGAAGCCGTCCTGGACGCTGGCCTTCGAAGTCACATGCTGGGGATCTACCGCAATATCGGTTTCGCTTTGATCATCAGTGGATCAATTGCTTATGCAGTCGCTGCCACGCCTGCGCTGAGCCAGTTGATTTTTGGCACACCTTTGAAATGGGTTGCGATGTTCGCCCCACTGGCTTTCGTCTTCTATTTTACGGCCCGTTTTGATCGCATGAGTGTTGCGACGGCGCGCTCTGCCTTGTGGTCATTTTCAGCATTGATGGGCATTTCAATGGCCAGCGTGTTCCTTGTGTTTACCGGCGCCAGCATTGCCACCACATTCTTCATCGCCGCTTCGACGTTTCTTGCGATGAGCCTGTGGGGATATACAACGGGCACCGATCTCAGCCGCTCGAGCAGCTTTCTTTTCATGGGCCTGATCGGCGTCGTTTTGGCGACAATCGTAAACCTGTTTCTGCAATCGGGCGCACTTCAGCTGATCCTGTCCGTCGCCGGCGTGCTTGTCTTCACCGGGTTGACCGCATGGGACACGCAGCGGGCAAAGTCGGACTATGTCGCTCACCCCGGAACCGAACATGCCGAAAAGCTTGCCGTGATGAGTGCGCTCTCACTCTATCTGAATTTCGTCAACATCTTCCAGCTTCTGCTTAGCCTCACAGGCGAGCGCGAAGCGTAACAATCCCGGATTGGAGTTCTCTAAAATGACACATGCAGCCAGCGGCATGCCATGCCCCGTATGCAAGATCCCGCTTGTGATGAGCGATCGGCAGGGCGTGGAAATCGATTATTGCCAGCAATGCCGTGGCGTTTGGCTCGATCGGGGCGAGCTCGACAAGATTATCGAGCGCAACGCAAAGGACGGCATCGCGGCTTCCCCGGCCATGCCCATGCAAAAGCCGAGAGAGTCCTATGGTCATCAACCAGGCTATGGCTACGGACATCCCAAGCGCCGCAAATCCTTTCTGGAGCAACTTTTTGATTGAGACAGACAATTGCCATTGGACACAGGGAATGATAAAAAGACCGTCCGCTGCGGCGTGACACATTTCGCTTCAGCTTTCGTTCCACGATTCTTTGATCCACGCGAAACGGCACCTAACAATCAAGAGAAATAATGACTGATATTCTTGCCGTTTTCACCGACCCCACGAACTGGGCCGCTATCGCCGCGTTGATAGCGATGGAAGTCGTTCTCGGGATCGACAACCTGATTTTCATTTCGATACTGACCAACAAGCTACCCGAGGAATTTCGTTCACGGGCGCGTCGAATCGGCATTGGGCTTGCGCTTGGCATGCGCCTGGTGTTGCTGAGTTTGATCGCCTTCATTGTAACGCTCACACGGCCGCTTTTCGAGGCGTTCGGTCACGGCTTTTCGTGGCGGGACTTGATCTTGATCGCGGGTGGTCTGTTCCTGGTTTGGAAAGCAACCAAGGAAATCCATCACAATGTGGACATCAAGCCCAATGATGACGTGTTCAACACGGCAAGGGTGGGCTTGAGTTTTGGTTCTGCGATCGTGCAGATCATTTTGCTCGACCTTGTCTTTTCGATCGACTCGATCATCACCGCGGTTGGCATGACGGATCATGTGCCGATCATGTTTCTCGCGGTCATTGTGGCCGTTGTGGTGATGTTGACGGCCGCTGCCCCTTTGTCGCGATTTATCGAAAGAAATCCAACCGTTGTCATGCTGGCCCTCGCCTTCCTGTTCATGATTGGCATGACGCTGATCGCCGAAGGGTTTGGCACGCATGTTCCCAAAGGGTATATTTATGCAGCGATGGCCTTCTCGGTCATGGTCGAAGGACTTAACATCCTGGCGAGGCACAGGCGCAAAGTGCGCGAAACGGCTTGACGGTTCGCATTCCCCGAACAGATTGCCGGGAGTAAATGATGGAGCCAGAATGCAGCATCCCCCGCCAGCAAGGCTGGCAGGGGACGCATTGGCATTTTGGGGAGGATGTTTGGGTTCGGTCGTAACCGGGTTTTGATTCGCGCTGGTCGTTATGCGACCAAATTGACCAACGGTGATACGGCAAGAGCCAAGGAAGCACTTGCCAACGTGGCTAAAACGGCAGCGATAAAGGCGGCTGGGTGGAAAGTGGTCATTTCATATCTCCAAACTTCAGGTTTCAATCTTGGCGGTGGACTATTCCTCCGTCTTGATCCCTAGATACACTCGACCCGGATCGAGGTGTTAACACTAGTCTTGCAAACTCGTTATGCAAAAACGCATAACCCCAATTGCATTTGGAGAGTCGGCGATGTTGGACTGGAACGACCTGCGTTACTTTCTTGCGGTTGCTCGAACAGGCAGCACGCTTGCGGCTTCGAAGCATCTCAAGGTCAGTCAGGCAACGGTGTCCCGCCGGGTGACTGTGCTTGAAGACATAATTGGCGTCCGGTTGTTTGTGCGCAGGCCGTCAGGATACAGTCTCACGCCGCGCGGAGAATCCGTGCTGCCTGCTGCTGAATCTGTTGAAGCCGCGATCCTGTCTTTTTCGGATTGCATTGCCGCAGAGGCTCGCCGTCTCGCGGGCACTGTGCGTCTTACAACCGTGGAATCCGCTGCAAACGCATGGGTCATTCCGGCCTTGGGTCTGCTCCGCAACCGTTATCCTGACCTGCGTGTCGAGATCATAACATCGGATCAGAACCTGGACCTTTTACGCGGAGAAGCCGACGTTGCCCTTCGGTTCGGTAGAAAACCAATCGAAGAGGCACTGATTGTTCGCCACCTGACCGATATGCAGGAAACCTTCTATGCCAATGAGGAACTGGTTTCGAAACTGGGCATGCCAACAAGTCTCGCCGAGGTGTCGCGTTTCCCGCTCATAGCGTCAGTGGACCGCGAGGGACTCATCAACCGGTGGTTGACCGAGCATTTGCCTGACGCTGAAATTGCGCACCGGGCGAACACGCTGTCCAGTATTATAGCCAGCGTGCGATCAGGGATCGGGGCATCGATCCTGCCCTGCCTGATGGGCGATGACACACGTGGCCTTGTAAGGCTTTTGCCGCCTATTGCCGAACTCACGACTCCAGGATGGATGGTCACGACAGACGCTGCTCGTCGACAGCCCCATATCCGCGCAGTCATCGATTTTGTGGTCGAGCAAATTCAGCTATGGCTTGTCCGTCGCCCTCCAAACCTTTCCGTGGTGCGCGCGGCATAAGCAAAACGCGGAAACCCCGCTCAATTGATGCCTGTCAATGTCAAAACCCCTGAGAGCTTGGGGCGAGGTGCATCTTCCCCAAATATGACGATCCGGAACTGCTGAAGGTCGGCAATCCCTATCCGCGTCCGCAATTCACAACAGCCTATGAGATGGCGATCCAGAAGGACTGGGGCCGCTTGAATGCCTCACTCGCGCTCTATCACCGGAGCATCACCGACGCCTTCCAGCGCATCTATGCGATCGATCAGAGCAACAGCACTTACGATATCGTCAACAAGGTCTATTCGAACACCGGCAAGGCCAGCAACAGTGGCGCAGAGCTGATCGGCCAGTGGAAGGCTGGCAAGGATTTGAAGGTCAATGCGAGCCTGAATGCATTCCGCGTGCATCGCGACGCGGCCACAGTCACGCTGCTCTTCCCTTATGTACGCAGCCTGATCCTGCCCGAAACCAGCGTCTTTACCTGGGATGGAAAGCTGAGCGTTGAAGCACCGCTCGGCAAATCGACGAAGATCCAGCTGAACGGCACCTATTATGCCGCTCGCGACATTGCGCATGGCAGCTAACCGCCGGCCGCGGGAGCACGCGAAGGGGGTGACTAGCAGACACATCATCATCATTTCGAGGCAAAGTCGTATTGTATCATTTTGAGACGCTTCGATTAACGCACGTGATTCAGTGTTTGGCGGCTCAAGGCTTTCGTGCTATTTGTCCGACAAACAATAAAAAGACAGGTCGCTTGGTCCGTAATTTTAGGGAGGCGACGATGCTTGTATTCGAGAAAAAGACGATTGGTTTGGCGTTTGCAACCGCCACATTGGGCATGGCGAGTCCGGCAACAGCTGCGAGCCTTATTATCAACGGAGATTTTGAGGCCTCAAGTAGCCCGACTGCCACACCTACGGGGTGGACCAATATTGGACATACTGATGGCGTGATTGCATATTCCGCGTTCGGTACGCCGGCCTATAATGGGAATTTCTATTACGACATTGGTGGCTTTGGATCGCCGACACCGGCACCCGGAGATGGAATCACACAAACAGTGGGAACCAATATTGGTAGCAATTATATTCTGACATTCGGATATTCAGGCGAGAATACGAATGGTGTGACCAGCGTACTGGACGTGCTGATCGGATCTGTGTTGACATCATTCACAATCATCAGTGACGCATCAGGACTTTTCAAAAAGCCATTCACAACGGCGTCGATCGCCTACACCGCGACCAGTAACCTCACACAGATCAGCTTTGTGCAAAGCAGCTCGACCAGAATTGGGTTTAACGATGCGCTAGTTGATGGTGTGGACTTTTCACTTGGCGGCGGCAACGGTTCCGCAGTTCCAGAACCCGGCATTTGGGCAATGATGATCGTTGGCTTTGGCCTTGTTGGTGGCGCAATGCGAAGGCGCAAGGTACCAACGAAGCTCAGCTACACCTGACCCAGACAATAGTACCAGGCAGCACAAGCCGGTGATCGAATGATTGCCGGTTTTTGCTGTCAGAAGTGATCTCTTTCACTAGAACGCATCGAAGCGGCGGATGGGGCCGGAGCCAGCGCCAAGCTGCGGGGGTGGTAGGTCTGGAAGCTTGATCAGGCGAACTGAACAAGATCCCACAAATTGCCATATAGATCGGCGAAAACGGCGACAGTGCCATAATCCTCCGTCTTGGGCTCGCGGACGAAGGTGATGCCCTTGGCGATCAACGCGCGATAATCCCGCCAGAAATCGTCGGTCGAGAGAAACAGGAACACCCGCCCGCCGGCCTGGTTTCCGATAAGCGCTTCCTGGCTTGGTGAAGAGGCGCGGGCCAGCAGGATCGAGGTACCGGTGGAATCTGGCGGCGCAACGAGTACCCAGCGTTTTTCCTGTGCCGGCTGGTAAGTGTCCGCGATCAGGGTGAAGCCGAGCGTCACGGTGAAGAAGGCAATGGCTTCATCATAATCGCGGACGATCAGGGTTATGTGGGCTATGGATTGGGGCATGGGGCCTCGTCTCTGCCCTACCCCTGCGTCAGGCTCAAACCGTTGCCGTCGGGATCGTTGAAGAAGGCGACCTTTGCCGAGCCGTCCGGCGCGGTCCAGATGCCGAGCGTGTCCTGTCCCATGCCATCATAGATGGAGAAGCACACACCCTTGTCCGTCAGCGCCTGCACGGTCGCTATGATGTCCGGCACCTGCCAGCCGAGCACTGGATGCGGCTGTGGGGTGTGGTCGGGTACCTCGGTCAGCCGCAACGGTACGCCCCCCAGATCATAGACCGCTGCGAAATCATCTCCTTGCAGCCGGCTGAGGCCGAGGATGCCGCCGTAAAATGCTTCCGCAACCGTGCGGTCGCGCGTGATGACGAAAGTGACGGGTTTCGATCCGGCAAGCGACATGGCGAGTCTCCCTTAATATATGCAATGTGCCAATCCTGCAGCATGCACGCCGCCGCGTCTATCGCCCAAAAGGGTGGTTTATCGTCTTCGTCCCTTCACCCTCTTGCTTTTCACGCATTATTCCGCCAATGCGCCGCGTCCCAGCGATGGGATAGACGAAAGCCGGAGGGGCGTACGCATGGTGCGGCGTCAGCGATCGGCAGGGAAAGGCAAGACTTATGGCTCTTTATGAGCACGTATTCCTTGCGCGTCAGGATCTGGCCCAGGCCCAGGTAGACGCGCTGGCGGCAAACGCCTCGGACATTATCGAAAAGAATGGTGGCACGGTCGTCAAGACCGAAACCTGGGGCCTGCGTTCGCTCGCCTACAAGATCGCCAAGAACCGCAAGGCGCATTACGTCATGCTCGAACTGGACGCGCCGGGTGCGGTCGTCGCCGAGCTGGAGCGTCAGACCCAGATTAATGAAGACATTATCCGCTACATGACGATCAAGGTCGATGCGCATGAAGCCGGCCCGTCGGTGATGATGCGCAAGTCAGAGCGTCGCGATCGCGATGATCGTGGCGGCGATCGGCCGCCGCGCCGTGATCGTGATGATCGCCCGCGTCGAGACGATATGTTCGGAGGAGATGAATAATCATGGCACGTCCATTTTTCCGCCGCCGCAAGAGCTGCCCTTTCGCTGCCAAGGATGCGCCGCAGATCGACTATAAGGATGTCCGACTGCTTCAGGGATTCGTCTCGGAACGCGGCAAGATTGTCCCTTCGCGGATCACCGCGGTTTCTGCAAAGAAGCAGCGTGAACTCGCCCAGGCCATCAAGCGCGCACGCCATATCGGCCTGCTGCCCTATCTCGTGAAATAAGGAGCAGACGCATGGAAGTCATTTTGCTCGAACGCGTTGAAAAGCTTGGCCAGATCGGTGACGTCGTCACTGTCAAGAACGGCTTTGCCCGCAACTTCCTGTTGCCACGCAACAAGGCGCTCCGCTCGAACGCCGCCAACCGCAAGGTCTTCGAAGCCAACAAGGCGAAGATCGTTGCCGACAACGACATCAAGCGCGGTGAAGCCCAAGCCGCAGCGGCAGGGGTTGAAGGCACGGCGATCACATTGATCCGTCAAGCCTCGAACACTGGCCAGCTTTATGGTTCGGTTGCGGCACGCGATATTGTCGAGGCGCTGGAAGCCGTGGGCAAGAAGATTGGCAAGAACCAGATCGTCCTCAACAAGCCGATCAAGTCGATCGGACTATACGAGGTTCAGGTTGCCCTTCACGCCGAGGTTTCGGTCACGGTGAAGGTGAACGTCGCGCGTTCGCCCGAAGAGGCCGAGCTGCAGTCAAAGGGTGTCGATGTGATGGCTGACATGTTCGAAAAGGACACGTCGGGCTTCATCGAGGACTTCGATCCCAATGCCGAACCTGGCGTGATTGCTGGCGAGCAAGCCGATGTGGCACCAGCCACAGAAGATGGTCCTGCCACCGAAACCGCGGAAGAAGCTGCTTCAGACGAAGCCTGACAACAGCAGTCCAATCAACAAGGAGGGTCGGCATCCTATGGGATGTCGGCCTTCTTTGCTGCCAACCATGAAACTATAGTTCGGCTTCGAGCCAGCCTTTTAGAGCAGACTTCGGCGCGGCTCCCACCTTGGTAGCCGCCGGAGCACCGTCCTTGAACAGGATCATCGTCGGAATGCCGCGCACGCCATATTTGGCCGGGGCATCAGGATTTTCATCGATGTTGATCTTCGCGATCGTCACCTTTGCGCCCAGTTCGTCGCTGATTTCCTCAAGGCTGGGCCCGATCATCTTGCACGGGCCGCACCATTCCGCCCAGAAATCGACGAGCACGGGCCCATCCGCATTGATGACATCCGCTGCAAAACTCTCGTCGGTAATCTTCTTCGTGGCCATGGGGATTCTCCTTGCTTGAAATCCAATCTAGGCAGCCGGTCGAGTATTCTCAACCGGCTTAGGCTAAATTGTCCTGTTGCACCTGATAGCCGGGCTTGTGCGGCTCGAGATCACCATCCGATAGCTGGATCAGACTGGGGCCACTCGTGTACAAAAGCGCGCACCGGACAGCGTGATGTGGAAAGATTGACCTCAGTACCGCAACATACGCGGCCATCTGGGCTTTATGATGAGGCGAGACCGTCTCCACCGACGCAGGAACCCGCCTTCCGGTTTTGAAATCCACAACCAGCACGTCCTCGCTGCTTACCAACAACCGATCGACCGTCCCGGCAATGACAATCCCGTTGACGACGCCGGCAAGTGGCGCTTCAGCCAGCGCGAGCGGAGAGAAGATAGCGGCAAAGAGCGGATCGTCGATGATACTCAGTGCATCCATGATCAGCCGCTCGCGCTCGGCGGTATCTTCAACACCTGCCGAACCAAGCAGCCAGCGATCGGCCACCTCCAGGCGGCGCGCAGGATCGACCGCAGGCAATCGCTCAAACAGGCCATGAAGCAGAATGCCGCGTTCCGCCGCCTTGCGTATATCGGCCGAAGGGGGTGGATCGGACGTCGCATCGGCGGGCACAATGGCCGATGGCGCGAGCGGCCTTGGCGGTCGCGACTCTTCGGGCGCAGGCATTCCGAGCCAGATTGGCAGTGACGCCCGGGTTGCATCTGCGGTCTCCGCGCTAAAACCCGATTTCGGTTCCTCCTCGCAGTGAACCAGCACTCTCATGCCTTCGACGTCTGCAATTCCCAGCTTAGCCATCGCCCTGTCGACTTGAACATGCCAGCAATTCGGGCCCATTCCTGACTTTTGCTGGCGCGGTTTGAGCGCACCACCTATAAAGAGATGCTCCTCCGCCCGGGTCAGAGCGACGTAGAGGAGTCGCCAATGCTCTTCCAACTCGCGGTCGTCGGTCAGTTTCGCCGAATCCTGAAGGGAGCCGAAAAGTTCATCCTTGCGCGGTCGAAAGATCGGCAGCAACATTCCTTTTTCCGATTCCCAGACGAGTTCACGCGCTTGCCTGAAATCTGGATCGCTCGTGGCGTCCGCCAGCACGACGATAGGCGCCTGCAGACCTTTGGCACCGTGTACAGTCATCACCCGCACTGCGCGCCCCGATTGCGCCGCATCGCGCTTTATCTCGACTTCGCCTCGATCAAACCAGTCGATGAACAATTGCAGTGAAGGCGTCGACTCACGTTCGAATGCGAGCGCTTGATTGAGCAGTTCCTCGATTGGGTCGCGGGCTTCATTTCCCAATCGAGCAATCAGCTTTCGGCGCCCTTGCATCGGACCGGACAAAATCAATTCCAGAAACTGATGGGGCGTCGTAAAATCGGCTTTCCCGAGCAGTTCAGCAAGTGCGTCCGGCTTATGGACACCCAGATGTTGCCAAAGCGATTTCTTGTTTCGTAACTTTGCCTTCTCGTAGAGTTGATCTTGCGACCACCCGACAAGGGGTGAAACAAGCAGGCAGGCAAGATTCAAATCGTCCTCGGGTTGCTGCACAAAACGAATGCATGCGAGCAGATCCCGCACGGCGATCGGCGCATTCAGCAAGAGACGATCGATCCCGGCAACGGGCACGCCCGCTTCGTAAAGCCGCGACACGATCGTCCTGGCAAGATCGCCCCGTTTGCGCACAAGGACAAGGATATCGCCGGCGTGCGCATCGCGCTTCTGGTTACGAAGACGCAGGCCGCCATTCGTCCAATCGCGTATCTGTTCGGCGAGGGCCTTGGCAAACCTGATCTCCGAGCCGGCGAGCCAATTCTCCTCGGCATCGTCCTCATCATCGTGGGATGACGCATCGCTGGCAGGCGTCCACAACGTCACGCTCCCTGATCCACCTTTGGCGCTTTTATGGGGCGGTGACATTATTTTCAGGCCTAATTTTTCGGGCGTAACCGCCTCGATCACACCATCCACAACGTCAAGTATCGGCTGGCTTGAGCGGAACGATTGCACGAGTGAAAGGTCGAGTACGTCACGCTCAGAATGATGGGCAAGCGCGGTGAAATAGTCCTTTGCCGCGTCGAACTCGTCCGGATTGGTTCCCTGAAAGCCAAAGATCGCCTGTTTGTAGTCACCGACGGTGAACAGCGTTCGCAGCACGCCTGTCTTCGCCCCGGCACCCGCATAAAACTCGCCGGCAATTGCCTTCACGATATCCCATTGCCGTGAATTGGTGTCTTGCGCTTCATCAACAAGAACATGATCTGTCGCCTGATCAAGCTTGTAGCGGATCCATTCACCCATTCCAGAGGTTGAAAGCAACCTTACGGTGTGTCGGATCAAATCATTGAAATCGACAACACCCGCTGCTCGCTTGGCATCGGCATAGGCGCGCGCATAGGCTTGACCCACCGTCAGTGCATTGGCGATTGCGTTCGCGGTCTCGGCAAGCTGGCGCAAGGCCAACCGGCCGTTGAAAAACGCATATTGCGCCTCCGCCAACGACGCATAACCTTCATCCTGAGGTGCCTGCCCTTTGCCGAAGCTTCGCACGTCGCCGTCCGCTTTGGCCCACACACCGGTGAG
>JANNLW010000369.1:0-6642 GCA_031397145.1 Sphingomonadales bacterium
GAGGAAGCCTATGAAGTCGCCGACGCTTGCATGCGCGACGATATGGTCGCACTCAAGGATGAATTGGGCGATCTGCTCCTTCAGGTCGTTTTCCATTCTAGAATGGCAGAAGAACGCGGCGCGTTTGCGCTCAATGACGTCATAGCGTCAATTTGCGACAAGATGATACGACGACACCCGCACGTGTTTGGACCTGAAGGTTCGAAGGCGGATTGGGAAAGAATAAAAGCTTCGGAACGTCGCGAGAACACTGACGATCACAGCGCAGTTGCCGGGATTGCTTTGGCTTTGCCAGCCTTGATGCGCGCTGAAAAGTTGCAAAAGCGGGCGGCCAGTACAGGATTTGATTGGCCAGATGTTTCAGGGGCTCGTGAAAAAATCGACGAAGAGCTTGCCGAACTCGAAGCCGCAGATACTAATGACGCGCGCGAAGATGAAATGGGAGACATATTGTTCAGCGTGGTCAATTTGGCGCGCAAGTTGGATATTGATCCAGAAGTCGCATTAAGACGGACGAATACCAAGTTCGAGCAGCGTTTTCGAACAGTCGAATTGATGGGCGGAGACGGGTTTTCGAGCATGCAACTCGATGAAATGGAAGCACTTTGGCAAACTGCCAAACTGGCTAGGTAAAACGACGCGCCTGAAACCTCGCAAAATCAACATCCGACAGTCGTACCTTTATCAAGATCCGCTCACCTTTGGTTGATTCAGACTCGACTGCGCCGTTGGAATGCAACCACGCAACGGCTGCGCCGTCTGTCATGCCCAGTTCAACCTTACGGAGGCGATGAGCGCTTGTCAGCCTGTCCGACAATATCCTGGTAAGCGTGTCAACGCCGTCCCCACAAAGCGCCGACATCAGCACGACGTCATCACGTTTGCGTGCTTCGGCGCTGCGGACCGCATGATCTTCCGGATCAAGCAGATCGATCTTGTTCCAAGCCTCGATCACGGGAGCCCCCTCCTCCCCGCCAGCGCCGATTTCAGCTAGCACATTGATGACATCCTCACGCTGGGCTTCGGTATCCTCGTGCGCAATATCGCGGACATGAACGATAATGTCGGCATCGATGACGTCTTCTAGCGTCGCATGGAATGCGGCCACCAGCTGGGTCGGGAGGTCGGAAACAAATCCGACCGTGTCTGAAAGGATCGCTTTTTCTATGCCGGGCAGTGATATTTGTCGCATTGTCGGGTCAAGGGTCGCAAATAGGAGATCTTCAGCCATCACAGAAGCACCCGTCAAGTAATTGAACAACGTCGATTTACCGGCGTTTGTATAGCCAACCAGCGCAATTGTTGGCCATGGTGCACGCGAACGGCGATCACGATGCAGTTTACGAGTTCGCGTCAAATCAGCCAATTCACGCCGGAGTTTTGCCATCCTGTCGCGGATAAGACGCCTGTCAGCCTCGATCTGGGTTTCACCGGGCCCGCCAAGGAAACCAAAGCCGCCACGTTGTCGCTCAAGGTGGGTCCAACTGCGAACGAGCAGCCCCGCCTGATAATCGAGGTGGGCTATTTCTACCTGCAACCGCCCTTCGGCGCTTACCGCCCGCTCGCCGAATATCTCGAGGATAAGGCCGGTCCGGTCTATCACCTTGGTATGCAGCGATTTTTCGAGGTTGTTCTGCTGTACCGGGGACAGCATGCCATCGACGATAACCACATCAATCTCGTGGGCGTTCACGCTTGCCGTTAGGGTTTCGATCTGTCCCGCACCGAAGAGAGTTGCCGGCTTGGCTGCCCGAATACGGAAAGTGGCCGTATCCCGCACGTCGAGTCCAATGGCCACAGCAAGCCCTATTGCTTCTTCCAGCCTTGATGCGGAACTCCGCAATCCGCCCTTCCCAAAATCTGGTAGCACGATGATCGCACCCGCACCGCGTCGAACACCATCATCGTCCTGCCGCTGGAAAACGCTCAATCGACGTCCGCTTCGCCCTCTTCGGCGAGATTGAGAGGATTGACTGGCTGTACAGTCGAGATCGCATGCTTGTAGACCAGTTGTGCATTGCCATCTCGCTGCAGGAGCAGACAGAAGAGGTCATATGCAGCGATATCACCTTGAAGCATCACACCATTGACCAAAAACATTGTCACGGGGTTCTGGGTCCGCTGGACGGCACCAAGAAACACGTCCTGCAGCTGTTTTTTCTTTTCGCCCTGCTCGAAAAGCGCAGCAATCCCAATCAAGTCTACATTTGCCGCCGGCATCACCGTCGAGATTGCATGCTTGTAGATGAGCTGACTCTGCCCGTCACGACGCAGCAGCACCGAGAAATTGTCAAACCAGGTGATAATTCCCTGAAGCTTGACACCCTTCACCAGAAACATCGTGACGGGCGTTTTGTTCTTGCGCAGATTGTTAAGGAACAGATCCTGCAAATTGTTCGATTTTTCGGGCATAGTTCACCTCTTGGTCTTGGCAGGTCATCGCCTGCACCCGCGCCGTTACGCGACGTCGTTTGCGCTCAATTGCTGGACGCCGACGTTCCATAATCGATCAAAGCTGGTTCGTCAGCACTGATCTTCATCATCGGTCCGTATTTCTACCATCCCAAGTATTTTAAGTTTCCGATGAAGCGCAGATCTTTCCATCCCGATAAAGGTCGCAGTTCTGGAAATATTCCCGGAAAACCGGCGTATCTGGACGCGAAGATACTCGCGTTCAAAGGTTTCCCGTGCTTCGCGCAAGGGAGCTCCCATCATTGCGTTGGCGGCGCCTTGAGTGACAGGCCCGCCTTCATCGATTATTTCTTGCGGCAACATATCCACGTCAACCCGTTCGATCCGTTCACTTGGCGCAAGTATGATCGTGCGCTCAATGATGTTGCGAAGTTGTCGAACATTTCCTGGCCAATCATAAGCCTGGAGGGCGGCAATCGCATCGGGTGCGAAGTTTGGCGTCGCAATGCGTCGCTCGGCCGCAAAGCGGGCAACAAAATGATCGGCAAGAGCAGGGATATCTTCTCGTCGCTCGGACAGCGCTGGAATGTGAACGGGAACAACATTCAATCGATAGTAGAAATCCTCGCGAAACCGTCCTTCCGCGATTTCGTTCAACAGGTCGCGCGATGTTGCAGAAACGACCCGAACGTCTACTTTGACCATCCTTGATCCACCAACCCGGGTAAAACTCTGGTCGGTCAAAACGCGCAGGATGCGCGCCTGGGTGGCAAGCGGCATGTCTGCAATTTCATCGAGGAACAGTGTTCCGCCATGAGCCTGCTCCATCAAGCCGGGACTTATTTCGGACTCGCCACGTTCAATCCCGAACAATTCCTCGTCCACTCGCTCAGGGGTCATGCGTGCAGCACTTGCAATGACGAAAGGCGCTTCCGCGCGCGGGCTCCAGTTGTGCAGCAGCCGTGAAGCCACTTCCTTGCCTACGCCAGCCGGGCCGGTCAACAATACGCGGCTCCCGGTCGGACCGACTCGTTTGAGCGTTGCCCTGACGGCGTTGATTGCACTGGACGTGCCAGTTAGTTCATCTTCAAAGCCAATCTGCGCGCGCAAGGCTTCATTCTCTCTCCGCAATCGCTGGGTCTCGGTCGCTCGACTGACGAGATGGAGCAAGCGCTCCGCTTCAAAGGGTTTTTCGATAAAGTCGGCAGCGCCGCGACGCACAGCCGCCACAGCTGTATCGAGATTGCCATGGCCAGAAATCATCAAGACCGGCAATGAGGCGTCGCGACGCTTTATTTCATCGAGCAAGTCCAGCCCATCGAGTCGTGATCCTTTGAGCCAAACATCGAGCAAGACAAGCGAGGGACGCCGGTCTGCGATTGCAGCCAGCGCTGCATCACTGTCTGCGGCACCTCTCGCTTCATAGCCGTCATCTTCGAGAACACCGGCGACCAACTCCCGGATATCGGATTCGTCGTCCACAATAAGAATATCGAGGGCCATCTTTATCGATCTCCGCTACGCGTAAGAGCGGGAGGAAGAGAAACGTCCGCATCCCCAAAATGAATGGCTTCATCGCCATTATCCAGAGGGTGAGACCCCAGCGTCTCAAATTGAAGTGTGATAATCGTCCCTCCCCCTTCCCGATCGGCAAAGCCGAGCGTCCCTCGATGTTCCTCGACGATTTTCTTGACGATTGCCAAACCCAGGCCGGTGCCACGCTCGCGAGTTGTCATATAAGGTTCAGCAAGGCGATCGCGCTCCTTGGGCAAGCCAATACCATTGTCCGAGACTGTAATCGTGATCGTCGTGTCCGGATTGCCAAGCATGGAAACAGTAATTGCGCCATCTTCGTTTCCAGTGGCCTCAACCGCCTCGACAGCATTCTTGACAAGATTGGTCAGCGCCTGGCCCAGTTGCCTGCGATCACAAACGAGGTGAAGTCGAGGATCTGGCGCGTCGATCGAAAAAGCAATGGTCGGGTGAGCAATTTCATGCAGAAACACGGCTTGGCGGCAGATATCGATCAGAGCCTCTTGGTGGAACACCGGTTTGGGCATCCGTGCAAAGGACGAAAATTCGTCAACCATCCGCCTGAGATCCCCCACTTGCCGAACGATTGTATCGGTAAGGCGTTCGAACGTGGCAGGATCGGTTTTGATTTCCTTGCTAAACCTGCGCTTGAGGCGCTCTGCGGCCAGCTGGATCGGTGTCAGCGGATTCTTGATCTCGTGTGCGATCCGTCGCGCCACATCCGCCCAGGCGGCGCGGCGCTGGTCGGTCAATTGTGCGGTAATGTCGTCAAATGTGAGCACATGACCCAATTCATCCTGCGCAATCTTGACGGCGAGCGTGCGTGGCTCGTCCTTGCCTTCAAGATGCACGATAGCTTCAGATTCGCCCCGCTCCAGCATTGCATAAAGTTCAGGCGACAATTGTTCGAGCCTTACAGTCATGTTCGGTCCCGCGTTGAGCAATTCCATCGCCGAACGGTTCATGATGCGTACGCGGCGATCTTGGCTTACGGCGATGACACCCGCGGTTACTCCGGACAAAACAGCTTCGATAAATGCGCGTCGCCGGTCGATCAGGTCCGAAGCGGCAATAATTTCGTTTCGCTGGGCTTCCAGCCGACTCGTCATGCGATTGAATGCGTCGGTCAGAACGCCGAGTTCATCGCGCGTCGGGGGTGCCTCTACTCTGGCTGTCAGATCGCCTGCCGTCACTCGCTGCGCTGCGTTGACCAGTTCTCCCACCGGTTTGACCAACCGATCGGCAACGGTAAGCGCCACCCAAACGGCCAACCCGACGATCAACAATGTGATCAACAACAATGCAGCATGAAACTGAAGTTGAAGGTTGCGTGACCGTTCGACCAGATCGTCATAGTTCTTGAGAACGAGCGAAAAGCGTTTCGCCTGCACCTGCGCCTGCGGTGAGCTTACCCTTGCAGCGTAAACATAGACATCCGGTGCGCCTGGAAGCGGTGCGATAGCCTGCAGGCGCCCCCCGGAGTCCTGAAAGACGGTCTTTCGCGTGGCTCTCAATTGTTTGATGACTGCGGGTGGAACCCAGTTTTCGGTCGGCCGATCATACGGGTTGACGAGCGCCAGGGATTGTGACCCGTTTTTGGGCGTAAACCGAACAATTGCGGCCTCGGAAAGCTCCCGGACATAGACCTGATAGGCAAAATTTTCGTTGAATCCCTTGCTGTCGATCGGCGCGACTGAAAGATTGAAGCTCAGATCGCTCGCCATCAATTCGGTTTCCCGAATGATCCGTTCCTGCTTCTCAGTATAAAAAGTTTGAGCAAGGGTGTTCGCGTTTTCGAACATGCTTCGAGCGCGATCCGAATACCAGAATTCGACGCCATATTGAAACAGAAGCGAAGCAAAGATCACCAGAAGAAGCACCGGAATGCTCGCGATCAATGAAAATAGTGCAACCAAGCGAACATGAAGGCGTCCATGTCCTCCGATCGGGGATTGCGCTGCCCGCCTCTTTGCTATCCTTCTTCCGAAAAGCACGATCAGCGCGATCGCAGGGATCAGGTTCGCCACGAGGATTATCGCTACAAGCGGAGGTGTCAGGAGCCGTTGACCCGGCTCTCCTCCGGTCAGGATGAAATAGCTGACGATCCCGACCATGAGAGACGAGAGGAATGTGCCGAGTTCAACAAATGGGATCCAGCCACGCCGCCGCGCCATTACTGCCAGCCAGCGAGGCCAGCGTTCGATCGCAGATGGGGTCGCGCCTGTCATTGTTGCAACTCTACAACGTTACCGTGGTATTTCCAACACACCTGTATCTATGGTGTTCGCAGCCCAACCGCAATTCAAACCCTTCCGCCGCGACCCAGTGAAGGTTCGATGCCGAGATCAACCAATTTCTTGCGCAAAGTGTTGCGATTGATCCCCAGCAGCTTTGCTGCGCGGATCTGGTTCCCGCGAACCGCTACCATCGTCGCCCTGAGAAGCGGGCGTTCGACGGTCTCTGTAAGCCGGTGATGAAGGCCGTCAGGCGGCAGTAGATTGCCGTGTCGCGCAAAATAGTTTGAAAGATATTGCTCAATCGCAAGCGAAAGCCCTTCATCGGCAAAATGGCTCTCGGGCAGCGCGACTGCCTGATCTTTCGCCGCATCAAGCTGTTGCTCGACAAGGTTTGCCGAAATGACATCATCACGCGCGAGTACAGCCAAGCGCCGCATCAGGTTCTCGAGCTCGCGCACGT
>JANNLW010000392.1:0-1301 GCA_031397145.1 Sphingomonadales bacterium
CGACCGGCTTCTTGGAACAAGCGGTCATGGCCATAGCAGCAGCGGCGATCATGAGCGTATTGATGACAGTCTTTTTCATGCGGTAGCCTCATTTCAAAAAGTTGGTCGCCCCGGGGAGAGGCGCAAGCGTCACGACCCCGAGCAGAAGCACCGGAGTTAATTGCTATATTGCGGTAACTGTCGAATTGGATGCACGCGGGGTGCAGATTATTTTGCGGCCTCGATGATTGGCAAAAAATCTATCGCCTTGAGGCTGGCTCCACCCACGAGCGCACCGTCCACTTCAGGAATGTGGAGTAGCTCGGCAGCATTCGACGGCTTGACCGAGCCGCCATAGAGGATCCGCACTTTTGTGCCTTCGATGCCAAGCGTTTCAACCAGGCATTTGCGGATGGCTGCATGCATCTCTCCAATATCGGCAACAGTTGGCGTCCGGCCTGTGCCGATTGCCCAGACCGGCTCATAGGCAACCACCACCATCTCACCGGTAACGCTGCCGGGCATTGAGGCTCTGAGTTGTTCGGTGACCACCGCAACAGCCCGGCCTGCGTCGCGTTCGCCTTCGGTTTCGCCCACGCAGACAATGGCTGTCAGCCCACCGGAGATGGCAGCTTCGGCCTTGGCCTTTACCTCGCTGCTGGTTTCATGATTGTCCGTGCGCCGCTCGCTATGGCCAACGATCACTATCCTTGCCCCTGCTTCAACCAGCATTGGGACTGACAGGCAACCTGTATGCGCCCCGGACGCGTTCCAGTGGCAATCCTGCCCACCGATCGCGAGCGCGGGTTGACGCAGCGCCGCAGGCCCGATCAGTGTCGAAGGCGGGCAGATCGCCACATCAACATCACCTGATGCCACGGCCGCGATTGCATCAAGTTCTGCCAAGCCTGCCAGCGATCCGTTCATTTTCCAGTTGCCGGCGACCAATTTGCGCAATGCCATTGCTCCAATGCCCTTTCCAAAGCCCGCTTGATGCCGAACCCCGGTCGCCCTATGGCGAGCCGCAATCAACATCAAGCCGGAAGCCCCTTCATGATTTCCTTTTTCCGCCGAGCACTCTCTTCATGGCTTGTGCTGGGCCTGCTCGCCCTGATCATGATCGCCTTTATTGTCACAGGCGTCGGCACGCCTTCGGGGCTCGGAAATTTGGCAGGTGGCGGATCAGATCTCGCAAAAATCGGGGGTGCGTCGCTGGGAGCCTCCGATGCTGCCCAGCGTGTCCAGGCCCAACTCGACAATGCGCGTCAGCAGCAACCCGGTCTTGAAATGACAGAGTTCGTGCGAACCGGCGGCGTTGACCA
>JANNLW010000440.1:0-22998 GCA_031397145.1 Sphingomonadales bacterium
TGCGCGAACCGTCCGCTGACTGGTCATACTGCATGAAGACCAGGTTCCAGATTTCCACAAACCGGTCGCCGTCTTCATCCGGAGAACCCGGAGGGCCGCCGGGGATGTGATCGCCATGATCAAAGAATATTTCGGAACAGGGCCCGCAGGGCCCGGTATCACCCATCGACCAGAAATTGTCGGAAGTCGGGATCCGGATGATGCGATGATCGGGGAGTCCGGCAATTTTTCGCCACAATGAAAACGCCTCATCGTCCGTATGGTAAACCGTCGCCGTCAACCGATCAGGATTCAATCCCCATTCTTTCGTCAAAAGTGTCCAGGCATGATCGATCGCCTGTTCCTTGAAATAATCGCCGAACGAGAAATTTCCGAGCATTTCAAAAAAGGTATGATGGCGCGCGGTATAGCCAACATTGTCCAGATCGTTGTGCTTGCCGCCGGCCCGTACGCATTTCTGGCTTGATGCCGCAGTTTTGTAGGGGCGAGTTTCGAGTCCGGTAAACACGTTCTTGAACGGCACCATGCCCGCATTGACAAACATCAATGTCGGGTCATTGTGTGGCACCAGCGGCGCGCTCTGCACCTTCTCATGGCCTGCACCCTCAAAATAGTCGAGGAACGAGCGGCGGATGTCGTTGGTCGAAGTCATATCCCTTGCCGCTTAGGGGAGGCGGCGAGCCGCATCAAGCGTCCGTCCATGGCACACTGACGATTCAGCACTTGCGACTCGCCGAGAACAAGCGTTTGATATGTCTCTTGCGCCTTGGCGCACATCGCCCCGGCGCCCCTTGTGTGAATAAGGAGGTGAATGATGGCGAGTACAGTCAACGGCGTTAGAGCGGTGGCCCGGGTCGGGCCAGCCGGGGCCGGGAAAACGAGTTTGGCCGAGGCGCTGCTTTTTGCGAGTGGTGCCATCGCACGTCAAGGCACGGTGGAAGCCGGAACCTGTGTCGGGGATTCGAGTCCGGAAGCGAGGGCCAGGCGCGGATCGACCGAACTGAACCTTTTCCGGTTTGAATATCTTGGAGACAAATTTGCGCTGATTGATGCGCCAGGCTCGGTAAGCTTTGCTGCCGATGGCCTTGCCGCGCTCGAACAGGCCGACATGGCCTTGGTCGTCGTTGATCCTGATCCCGCACGCGCAGTGCTGGTAGAGCCGACGCTGAAGCGGATTGAAGCATTGGGCCTCTCGCACGCCATTTTCGTCAACAAGATTGATTCCGCGAAAGGCGGAATTCGCGACTTGCTTGAAGCCCTCCAGCCCCTGAGCCAAGCACCGCTGATTGCTCGCCAGATCCCGATCCGCAAGGGAGAGGAAATTACAGGTTTTGTTGATCTGGCGCTGGAACGCGCGTTTCACTACCGGCCCGGAAAAGCATCAGAACAGATCGCCATCCCGGAGGATCTGGCCGACCGCGAATCCAGCGAACGGTTCCACATGCTCGAACAGCTTGCCGATCATGATGACGCGCTGCTCGAGCAATTGCTCTCCGATGAAATCCCGGATGTTCAGACTATCTTCAAGGATCTTGTCGAGGAAACCCGGGCAGGCCTTGTCGTTCCAGTCATGTTCGGTTCTGCCCTGAACGGTTTTGGGGTGCGCAGGTTACTGAAAATGCTCCGCCATGAAGTCCCGGGCGCAAGCGAAACGGCAAAACGACTGGGTACGAATGGCAGCTGTGTCCAGATCTTCAAGATCGCTAATGGCGGAGCCGTGGGCCGGCTTGCGCTCGCCCGAATACTCGGAGATAGTCTGTCAGAAGGTACAGAGCTTGTTGCAGGAGACGGCGAAACCGTTCGCGCCGGTGCTCTTTTCAGCTTGCAGGGAGACAAGACGACCAAGCTGTCAAAGGCAGAATCAGGTGACGTTGTGGCGATTGCCAAGGCTGACAATGCCAAGCCGGGTATGTTACTTGGCAAACAGGCGCATGGAGACGCTTCGGTCCGGCTGGTTGATCTGCCTCCGCGCAATGCCAGTCTTGCCATTGCAACGCGCGACCGAAAGGATGACGTCCGGCTGTCAACGGCACTTCACAAGCTGGTCGAAGAAGATCCCGCGCTCGACTGGGGTCACGATGATATCAGCCATGAGACTCTCTTGCGAGGGATCAATGACGAGCATCTGGCCGTTACGCTTGCCAAACTGAAGCGCCGATACGGGGTCGAAGTAAATGTGCACCCCCCACGGATCGCATACAAGGAATCGATTCGAAGGGGCGTGACTCAAAGAGGCCGCCACAAAAAGCAATCCGGTGGTCATGGCCAATATGGCGATGTCATGATTGAAATTCGGCCCTTACCACGTGGCGAGGGATTCAAGTTCAATGACAAGATTACCGGCGGCGCAATTCCGAAGCAGTGGATTCCGGCAGTGGAAATGGGCGTGCGCGATGCAATGGGGAAAGGGCCTCTCGGCTTTCCGGTGATCGACGTTGCTGTCACCTTGATTGACGGATCGTTTCACAGCGTTGACAGTTCGGAACTGGCCTTCCGCATTGCCGGGCGCGTCGCAATGAACGAAGCTTTGCCTCTATGTCAGCCCTATTTGCTGGAACCAATGTGTCATTTGTCGATCGACACGCCGAATGGCGCAACCTCAAAGGCAAGTTCCGCCATTTCAAGCCGACGCGGACAGATTCTGGGGATAGGCTCGCACCCGCTTTGGCAACGATGGGATCGTGTCGAAGCCACAATACCGGAAGCGGGGCTCCACGGGCTTGATGCAGAGTTGCGCTCGATGAGCCAAGGCCTGGCAAGTTTTGAGTCACGTTATGACCACGTCTCCGAACTGGGCGGAAAGCTCGCCGAAGACGTGGTCAAACAGGCAGTGTCGGCTTAGGCGAAGTTGTAGGGCCCGCCCTTTTCCAGCGCGCGCGCTGCCAGGCTGGGCGCGCATGGATCGCTTTGACGAATGCTCCGAGCTTCGGGCGTGTTGCAGTGCGCCCCTGCATGACTGCGACCTCGGCAGGAAAGCTGAGCATGATATCAGCAGCCGACAATGTGTTGCCGATAAAATGGCCCGCTTCGCTCAGTTGACTTTCCATAAAGTCAAAATGACTGTCGAGCTGCTCATTGATGCGCGGCAGTATCGGAGCTGCTGCCTCGCCAAGGCGAGACGTATAGAGCGCGAGCAGGATTGGCGTCATCACCGAGCCTTCGGCAAAATGGATAAGTTCGAGATGACGGACATGATCATCCGTTCCACGCGCAGGCACGAACGCGTCGCCGCCATGACGTTCACAGATATATTCGGTGATTGCACCGGATTCATAAACGACGCGTCCCTTGTCTTCGATCATGGGAGATTTGCCCAACGGATGTATGGCAAGCAATTCAGGTGGTGCCAGGTTGGTCACTGTATCGCGCTTGTGGTGCTTGATCTCGTAAGGTCGACCGATTTCCTCGAGCAGCCAGAGTATGCGTTGCGAACGTGAATTGTTCAGATGGTGGACGATCAATGTCATTTACTATTCCCCCTAAAGATGCGCCGACCAAATCCATGCCGCCGCATTGAATGATACTTTGCCGTTGGCCAAACGGTTGCATAAAAGTTCGGAAAGTTCCTGAAAAAAAAGTGCCTTCTGCTTTTTTTCGAGAGTTCTGATGATCGGCGCCGCCGGACCAATTCGAGAGAAGAAGTCAGTCGCGTCGGCGATCGGATCATCGCCATCGCCTGCGACATATGAAAAATCCACGGCCTCGGGCGTTGCGCCGCGCCAACCAGCGTTCGAAAGAATGTTATAAACATGGTCGGGATCGGAAAAAGCGAACGGCCCGGCAGAATAGGGATCGCCCACTGGGATGTTGATCGGCAGCAAAGCCGCTATCTCGCTGGCCCACTGATTTTCTGTTCGGTCTCGAAAACAGGAAAAAACCAGTTGCGCATCTTCAGCCGCAATTTTGCGAAAATGGCTGAAAGCGCTGACTGGATCGTCAAAAAACATCACCCCATGCCTGGACACCAGCAGGTCCGGCTTCCATGCCTCTTTGGCCCAATGCGTTGCATCACAATGTTCAAAAAGGATATGTCCGTCACTGTTTCGCGCCTTGGCCGCCGCAATCAATGAAGGCGAAAGATCGATCCCTGTTATCGATGCATCAGGAAGTCGACGGGACAATGCGAATGATGTTGCCCCGGCTCCACAGCCAATATCGAGAATTCTTGGGTTTCCTGACGTTTTCGCGACGGCGTGTTCTACCAGGATCGCGTTCAGCTCCGAAAAGCTGCGGTCTGTCCGCTGCCATTCAATTGCCCAATTGTTGCCAACAGCACCCTGCCAGTCTGCTGCATTGGTCATGAACCCTTCTCCCGGTTGGTCGCTGCTCGCGATGCAATCTCCCGAACCAGTTTGGCAGCAAGAATTGCAGTGACACTGTTTACATCGAAATGTGGATTGAGCTCGACTATATCAGCACCGACGATCGGTCCCGTTACTCGATCAAGAACGTCCAAAACGTCACGAACAGTGAGTCCTCCAGGTTCGGCATGCGTTTCGTCTGGAGCAAACGCTGGATCGATGCCATCGAGATCCAGACTTATATAGGTCGGGCCATCAAATATGGGCACCAAATTGGGCGCGAACCCGCGCATATCGATAATCTCTACATCAAATCGCGCGGCCTGTTCGCGACAATGTTTGTTGAGTGTTCGGATGCCAACCTGAACCAGTCGGCTGGCAAGTCCCGCTTCCATGATCCGCGCGAACGGCGAGGCATGCGAGCGCGGGTTTCCGCCGAAATCGTCATACAGGTCCGGATGGGCGTCAAAATGAAGAATCGAGACGGGGCCGCAATGGGCATGTGTTGCCTGCATTATCGGAAATGTCACGGCATGGTCGCCACCCAGAAGAAGGGGTATGCCGCCCTCGACAAGGCAGGACATGACTTCGCTTTGGATCAGAAAATCATCTTCAGACGTTTCGGCAAGCGACAGATCACCCTTGTCATCGATCCGGAAATCTATCCCGACTTCCATACCGTTCTCGCATGCCAGATTGCCACGTTCACTCCAAAGCGCGTCACGAATGGCCGTCGGCGCAAGAGCGGCGCCCCGCTCGAACGAACTGTTGCAGTCGGTTGGCAGGCCAATCAGATGGAACAGCGGTTTCATGCACCCTTCTTCGCAGTTTTCACGCAGGGTTCAACCGGAAGATTGGCTGGGCTGGCGGGGCCCGTAGAATAGCAAAAAGGCCCGCTACGGGGGTGTAGCGAGCCTCTGGTTGCATGAAACGTAACGAGATTTATCCTAAAGTCTCAATTTCTTGCTGGGAGCCAAAGGCTGCCAGCCCGAGAGGCCTCTAGAGATCGTCGTCCGCTTCGGGTCCTGTCATCATTTCCTCGGCAACCACTTCGGTTTTGCCGCGAATGGCCTGTTCCAGCTTTGCCGCCATTTCGGGATTTTCCTTGAGGTAGGCCTTCGAATTCTCGCGGCCCTGACCAATCCGGATCGAATCATAGGAGAACCATGCCCCCGATTTTTCGACGATTCCGGCCTTCACGCCAAGGTCGAGAATCTCGCCGGTCTTGGAAATGCCCTCGCCATACATGATATCGAATTCGACCTGCTTGAACGGTGGAGCCACCTTATTCTTGACGACCTTCACGCGGGTCGTGTTGCCGACAATATCGTCACGATCCTTGATCTGCCCGGTGCGACGAATGTCGAGGCGCACAGACGCATAGAATTTAAGCGCGTTTCCCCCAGTGGTCGTTTCGGGTGAACCATACATCACGCCGATCTTCATGCGGATCTGGTTGATGAAAATGACGGTGCAATTCGAACGACTGATCGAACCGGTAATCTTGCGAAGCGCCTGGCTCATGAGCCGGGCCTGCAAACCAACATGGCTGTCGCCCATTTCGCCTTCGATTTCGGCGCGCGGTACAAGGGCAGCCACCGAGTCAATCACCAGCACATCAACTGCATTCGATCGAACAAGCGTATCCGTGATCTCCAGCGCCTGTTCGCCGGTATCGGGCTGTGAAACAATCAGTTCATCGATATTGACGCCGAGTTTCTTGGCATAGCCCGGATCGAGCGCGTGCTCTGCATCGATAAACGCAGCGGTGCCGCCAAGCTTCTGCGCTTCCGCTATCGCATGAAGTGCGAGTGTCGTCTTGCCCGAGCTTTCTGGCCCGAAAATTTCAATCACCCGACCCTTTGGCAGACCGCCAATGCCAAGAGCGATATCAAGCCCGAGCGAACCCGTCGAGACGGCCTCGATCTCCATCGCCTCGCGCTGGCCAAGCTTCATCGCCGAACCTTTGCCAAATGCACGATCAATTTGTGCGAGAGCCGCTTCCAGCGCTTTTTCTCTGTCCATATTTCCTGTTGTCCGTTCGGAATCGATCAGTTTCAAAGACGCTGCCATGGCCGTTCCCTTTACACCCCGCAAGCCGATTCCCGCGGTCAGGAACATTATGTATCCAGTTTGTTCCTATTGAACAAGAGGGGAACGAAAAAAATATTCGCTTTTCGTTCCTGGGGCACCGTTTTCAACTTATTTCCGTATCGTCGCGTTTGCGACAAGCACGTCGCGCACCGCTTCTGCAAGCTGCTGGACCGAGAACGGTTTGGGCAGGAAGGCGATATTGTCGAGATCGATTGTCTTCCTCAATTGCTCCTCGGCATAGCCAGACATGAAAAGGATCGGCAGGCTTGGATTTGCCTGCCGCGCGTGTCGGACAAGAGTCGGGCCATCCATGACCGGCATGACGACATCGGAAACCAGCAAGGCAATATCGTCGCGGCCTTTCATGACCTCAAGCGCTTCTTCGCCGTTTGCCGCCGTCACCACCGTATAACCGTTGCGAGTCAAGGCCCGTTCAGCGACGGCCCGGACCATATCTTCGTCCTCGACCAGCATGATTGTGCCGGTTCCCCATGTTTCCGAGGGTTTCTCCTTCGCCTTGACAAGCGCTGGTGTTGGCTGGCTTTCAAGCCTGTGAACGGGAAGATAGATGACAAAGCTCGTGCCTTCACCGGGCTTGGAATCTGCAAAAATGAAACCGCCGGATTGCTTCACGATACCGTAGACTGTCGAGAGGCCAAGGCCGGTTCCTTTGCCGACATCCTTGGTCGTGAAGAACGGCTCGAATATCTTGGAGAGCAGTTCGGGAGCAATGCCGGTGCCGGTATCTGAAACGCTAAGCGCGGTATAATCGGCAATCGGCAGGATATCGCTGCCAAGCTTGCGGACATCTGCGGTTGAGACGGCATAGGTCTGGAGCGTCAATGTTCCGCCGCGCGGCATCGCGTCACGCGCATTGACAGCGAGATTGACAATGACCTGCTCGAGCTGGCCGGGATCGGCACGTACCGCGCCCAGATTGCGACCATGCTTCACAGTCAGGGTCACAGTCTCGCCCAGCAAGCGTTTCAATAGATTGGAAATTTCAGAAACAATGTCGGGGAGCTGGAGGATTTGTGGTCGCAATGTCTGTTGTCGTGAAAAGGCCAGCAATTGCCGAGTCAACCCGGCCGCACGGTTGGAGTTGTTTCGAATCTGCTGGATATCGTCATAGTCGCTGTCTCCGGGCGTATGACGCATCAACATCAGGTCGCAATGGCCGAGGATTCCGGTCAGGATATTGTTGAAATCATGGGCCACACCTCCTGCAAGCTGGCCGACGGCCTGCATCTTGGTCGCCTGCGCAACCTGCTTCTTGAGGCGCGATTCCTCGCTATTGTCCTTGATCGAGAGCAGGACGGCAGCATCGCCAAGCCCGCGCGCTCCTGCAATTGTGAGCGCCACCGGCTCTTCTGGCTGGTCGCGAAGGCGCACCGCAATATCGCCGGTCATCGCCTGGCCCGTCGCAAAACGACGAACAGAGTCGGCAACCGCAGCCTTGTCCTCGCGCACGACCAGATCGCCTGGGTAGATCGGCTTGGAATTGGGAGGAAGCCCGACCGCCCGGCAAAAGGCATCGTTTAGAAAAAGGAACCGGCCATCCCGATCCGCAAGCGCAAGACCGAGCGGCAAAATGCCGAGTAGCGACTGGATATGGGCAATGCCGCCTCCCTGCCCTGCTCCATTGGAATCGCTGTCGTCGTCGAGCATCACAATAAGCGTCGGCGAATCGGGATTGTCGGTTTCAAGCGGGATCTGAAGCAGTCTGAGGGGAATTCCGGCACTCCCTTCCTGTGCAAACCGAATGGCTCCGTTCGCATCGGTTTCCAGCAAGGTGACAAAATCCCGGCCCTCGACTGTCGCTTCTGCTCGTCCTGTGGCACGAAGTGAAAAGCTGCGACTAGCGCTGCGAACCCGGCCTTCCGGGCCGATGAGCACGGCCATCATGCCCGCTTCCCCGATGCGCAGACCGGCTGGGCCTTCGATCAATCGTTTCGCTTCAGCTGCCAGATCCACCATTTTTGCTGCGTTGAATCGCCAAATCAAATGGTCTTCACCACGGCCGCCGCGCAGGACTTCGGCATCGAATGTCATCAAGTCGCGTCGTAATCCCCTGGTGATGCTCCGCCCGTCGCGCCAGGCGACGCGTCCAGCGGTCGTCAAAGTCGCAACGTCGACATCGCTCAAGCCGAGCGCAGGCGGCGCCGATGGCCCACCGAACCAGCTTTCATGCAAGGGATTGGCACACACCAGACGGCCCATGCGATCCGTAACAGCGACCGCCACGTCTCCATTGTCGGCAGCCTCGCGCACAAGTGCCCAGTCAAAATCGACCCGGGTCAAGGCAATTGGAGGATATAAAGTGCGTGCGACCTGGAGGAGCGCTGCCAATATCAACGTTGTTGCGGCAAAGCCGGATGCAAGCAATCCGTCGCCGGAACCCCAGAAAATCAGCGCAGCCGATCCCACTGCCGCGAACAACACGGCAACAAGCAATGTGCGGTCGTTCATGCTGGAAAGCACGGTTGCGCGCGAGGGTGAAACGGCAGGATTCTCCGTTGTCGGGTCGGCCATTAGTTTGCCCGCGCGCGGCGGGCAGACCGCGCGCGCCACTTGCGCCCAATATTCCATCGCCACCCAAACGAAGCGACCAAATATCCTATCGACGCAATGATGACAGCCATGACCAGCGTTCCAAGCGCCAAGGGGCCGGATTTTGCAAGAAGCCATGCCACCCAATGTGTCGCCTGCCCAGTCGCTGGGTGCGTAACCTGCGGCATGGGGGACAAGGCATCAAGGTGAAGAAGCGCTGTACCGATAAGGTATGCCGCATAATAGAAAGGCGGAATGGTAAAGGGATTGATCAGCCAAGTAACGGCTGCGGCAATCGCAAGATTGGCACGGGTTGGTATCGCCGCCAGCGCGGCCACAAGTGTGTGTGCCACAGGGATTATTGGCGCGATGAGAAGGCCAACCGCAACCGCCCTCGGCACCGAACGGCGATTCAGGTGCCAGAGATCTGGTCGCAGCAAATGATGCGCAAATGGCCGGGTCCAGCGGTTTACCGCGATCGACTCGCGCGTTGGAAATACTTTTTTGAGGCGTTTGATCAGGCCGCTCATCCTCTGTCCTTCAACAGGCGTGCGGCCTCACGCTTCCAATCCTGTTCCTTGATGTGTTCACGCTTGTCATGAGCCTTGCGACCCTTCGCAATCGCCAGTTCGACCTTGGCGCGACCGCGTGCGTTGAAATAGATGCAAAGCGGCACCAATGTCATTCCCTGTCGCGCCACCGCGCCGTGCATCTTGTTGATCTCGCGTTCGTGCAACAGAAGCTTGCGCGGCCGTTTCGGTTCGTGATTGTTGCGGTTGCCGTGGCTGAATTCGGGGATATTCGAATTGACCAGCCAGATTTCGTTACCTTTCACTTCGGCATAGCTTTCCGCAATTGATCCTTCGCCAAAGCGCAGTGCCTTCACCTCTGTTCCGGTCAGCGCAATACCTGCCTCATAAGTCGTGTCGATGGCATAGTCGAACCGTGCGCGCCGGTTCTCGGCGACGACCTTGACCTTGTCGCTGCTTGGACGGGGGCGTGCCATCAGATCAGCCCTGCGGCCTCCAACGCCGTGTCTACTGCCTTACGCGCGACCGTTGAAGGCGGAGTCATGGGAAGGCGAAGCTCGTCCGACATCCATTTCGCAACGCGGGTCAGAGCGTATTTGGTTGGCCCAGGTGAAGCATCAGCAAACAAGGCTCCGTGCAGGGCATGCAGGCGGTCATCCAAGTGGCGGGCGTGGGTAAAATCTCCAGCCAGACACGCAGCTTGAACGTCTGCACAGAGACGGGGCGCAACATTAGCCGTCACCGAAATGCAGCCAACACCGCCTGCGCCATTGAACGCCACGGCCATATCGTCATTGCCGGACAATTGGCAGAAATCTGAACCGCATCCAATCCGGTGGGTCGATACGCGGGCCAGATTTCCACTGGCATCCTTGATACCGATGATTGTCGGGATGTTCGCAAGCCGGATCAGCGTTGCAGGCTGGATATCGGTCACTGTCCGCCCAGGCACATTATAGACAATGATCGGTAGGTCGCTGCGCTCGGCGAGATGCGCATAATGGGCATAGATGCCCTCCTGATTTGGCCGGTTATAATATGGCACAACCACCAGTGCGGCCGCAGCGCCAGCATTTTTCGAAAATTCCATATGTCGCACTGCAGTCGCCGTGTCGTTCGAGCCGCAGCCGGCAATTACGGGAACCCGGTCATTTGTCTGCTCGATGCACAGCTCGATAACCCGATAATGCTCGTCATAAGATAATGTCGCGCTCTCTCCGGTCGTGCCGCAGGGCACCAGAGCACTCGATCCATTGTCGATTTGCCAGTCGACAAAGCGCCTGAAACCGTCCTCGTCGATCAATCCGTCGCGAAAAGGAGTCACAAGAGCGGGAATTGAACCCGAAAACATAGGACTAGTCCTTCAATCCGTAATCATTTTGCTGCATAGTGCCGACATGACAATCAATTATCACGCAAATCGATCAGATAGGGGTGCGCACCCCACCCTGTCCAGCTTTGCAAAACGCTTTGGCGTTTCAATTCTTTTGGCTGGCATTGCACTTGGCCCAGAAGCCGCCATGTCTCAACCAGCGCAAGCGGCCCTGCCGGTTGTTGCACCGCCGACTCAATCGACCGACCCGGTTGCCAACGCCGTTTCGGAGTGGCGAGCGCTCAGTCAGTCGAACAGTTTTTCCTTCTCCAGCTATGCCAATTTTCTGGTTAGCCATCCTGGATTTCCCGGCACGGCGACGATGAGGACAAATGCCGAAAAGATGCTTCGCCAGTCCGGGGAATCCGATGATCGGATCATCGCTTTTTTCCGTCGTTATCCACCGCTCTCTGCGACAGCCAGTCTGCGTTTCGCCGAAGCTCTTTCAGCGCGCGGGTATCGGGACGAGGCGCGCGCCGCTGCTCACGAGTCATGGGTTGCCGGCTCGCTGACCCCGGAAGAGGAGTTGCGCGTCCTCACCGGGTTTGCTGAAGCCATTCGCCCGGGCGATCATGATCTGCGGATGGACCGCCTGCTTTGGGATCGCTTGACCTCTGCGGCGAGTCGCCAACTGTCATTTGTGAGTCCCCAAAAACGCGCGGTTTTTGAAGCGCGCCTGGCGATGCTGACCAAGGCTGCCGATGCATCCGCCAAATCGGACACTGTTCTTGGGCTGGCAAGAAATGATCCAGGTTTCATCGCCGACCGCAACTGGTGGCAACGCAATACAGGGCAGTTGATTGCGTCACGCGAATTGCTTGCTGCGCCCCGTTCGCTGGCAACGCCACCTCTCGATCCGGGCCGGTGGCTCGATACGCTTTACGTGACCGCCAAGGCTGCGAACAATGATGGCCAATATTTTACCGCTTTCAATATCGCGCGCCAGATCGGGGATACCTACGCTCCGGGAACGATCGTCAGCGACCGGCCATTTTCCGAACGCGATACCTACACAGATATTGCCTGGCTCGGCGCTCAGGCGGCGATCAGCAAATTGGGGCGCCCTCAAGATGCAATCGCCCTGTTCAATTTATACGCTAGTGCGGCAAAGTCGGCTCAAACCAAGGCAAAAGGACTCTATTGGGCCGGACGCGCCGCCGAAGCTGCGGGGAAGAAGGAAGCGGCGACCAGCTTCTTTGCGGCAGCGGGGGAATATTTTGACCAGTTCCATGGGCAACTCGCGCTGGAGCGAATTGGCCGACCGGTCGCGCCGACGGCAACCAGTCGGGTTATCGAGATTTCTGCAGCACAACGCAGTGCCTTTGAAAACTCGCCCTTGGTGCTGGCGGCGAAACTCCTCGGATCACAAGGGCAATGGCTTGAACAGACCAAATTCGTCCGGGCCATTGCCGCAAACGCGAATACCGATCTTGACGCAGTCCTTGCATCGGAGCTGGCTCGCAAGATCAATCGGCCTGACCTTGCAGTCATGATCGGCCGAAATGCGCGTTCGGCAGGTTTGGGTGATTACCTTCGGACAGCATTCCCTCAAGTCCAGGTGCCTGACGACATTGCCGGAAGCTGGACGATGATCCACGCAATCGCGCGACAGGAAAGCCAGTTTGACCGCCAGATCGTCAGCCACGCCGGCGCACGCGGCCTGATGCAGCTGATGCCGGGAACGGCGCGCGAAACAGCGCCGGTCGCCGGATTGAACTACGACCTGACCAGCCTCTACGACGCCACCTATAATGTGCGTCTCGGGTCGACCTATTTCGGGCAAATGATGGATCGCTATGCAGGAAGCTACGTTCTTGCAGTAGCGGCTTATAATGCCGGTCCGGGCAACGTCGACAGATGGCTACGGACCGTTGGCGACCCGCGTTCGGGGATGGATGTGCTTACTTGGATCGAGGCGATTCCGCTTTCTGAAACCCGCAACTACGTCCAGCGGGTGCTCGAAAACGCGGTGGTTTACGATCTGCTCAACCCGCGGCGCGCCAATATAAAAAGTGTAACGCCGCTTTCGGCCTACCTCGGAAAATCGCAACCGGGCTGATCAACCAAAGACGCTGTTGCTTTTCTCAACCGTCCAGCTCTGGCCTTTTTCGATCAGGGCCTGGAGGTCAGCGATCTTGCCCGATCCGGACTCCTCATCCTTCATGAGCAGGGTCTCGTCGAACGTCGGCCGGGGATCGTCATAGAGCACACCGAGCGCCATCGGGAACGGCCCGAGGATCATTTCGACCAGCATATGCGCGACCGCCCGGTTTTTCGTATCATGAATGATCACGCCCGCTGACTGCCAGTCTCCATCCGTGACCGCCACGACCTTCAGAGTCAGGTTTTCGGCATCCAGCGCGATGCCCTTTGTGCCGCGCGCAAACAACATGGGCTGACCATTTTCAAGCCAGAGTTGATTATCGTCTGCGTTCGCCTTTTCGGTGAATTTGGCAAAAACATCGGCATTGTAAACGATGCAATTCTGGAAGATCTCCACAAACGCCGCGCCTTGGTGATGATAGGCAGCCTTCAACACTTCGGGCAGCTTCTTGTGAACATCGATTCCGCGGGCAACAAACCGGGCACCGGATCCAAGCGCAAATGCGCAAGGACGTGCGGGACGATCAACCGAACCAAACGGAGAAGACGGCGATTTTGTGCCTTCACGAGATGTTGGCGAGTATTGACCTTTGGTCAGACCATAAATCTCATTGTTGAACAGCAGGAACTGGCAATTCAAATTGCGCCGCAACAGGTGCATCGTGTGATTGCCGCCAATTGACAGTGCGTCGCCATCACCGGTGATGATCCACACGTCAAGCTCGGGGTTGGCAAGTTTGACGCCCGTCGCCACAGCGGGCGCGCGACCGTGAATGGTATGGAAGCCATAGGTTTCCATATAATAGGGGAAGCGGCTCGAGCAGCCGATGCCGCTGACAAACACCGTATTTTCAGGCGTGGCACCAATCTCGGGCATCGTGCGCTGAATCGCCTTGAGAATGGCGTAGTCGCCGCAACCGGGGCACCAGCGGACTTCCTGATCGGTTTCCCAATCCTTGGGCGTTGTCGTGCGGACAGGGGTCATGTCGTTCATTGGTTCATCCCCTCAATTGCGGTCTCGATCTCGGCAATCCGGAATGGTTGTCCGGAAACCTTGTTCAGTGGCTTGGCATCGACCAGATACTGGTCGCGCAACACGGTTTTTAGCTGCCCGGTGTTCATCTCCGGAACCAGCACATGTTCGAATTCACGCAAGAGATCTCCCAGATTGCGCGGTAGCGGCCAGATATGGCGGATGTGGATGTGCGAAACGTCGACGCCGTTGGCCCGTTGGCGACGAACAGCCTGATGGATCGGCCCATATGTTGACCCCCATCCGACAATCGCAATCTTTCCTGATGGATTGCCGAGCGCAATATCCTGCGCAGGAATATGGTCGGCAATGCCGTCAATCTTGGCCTTGCGGATATCGGTCATCGCCTGATGGTTTGCAGCATCATAGTTGATATGCCCGGTATCGACTTCCTTTTCGATGCCGCCGATCCGGTGAAGCAGGCCCGGCGTGCCCGGCTTGACCCAGGGCCGTGCCAGTTTCTCATCGCGGCTATAGGGCTTGAAGCCACCCTCTGGCACATGGTCAAGAAAGGTTACGGGGAATGAATCGAAGCTCGCCCGATGAGGCACTTTCCAGGGCTCGGCAGCATTGGCGATATAGCCGTCGGTCAAGAGGATCACCGGTGTCATGAACTGGGTAGCAATGCGGCACGCTTCAATTGCACAATCGAACGCGTCAGCTGGCGAACGCGCCGCGATCACGGGTATCGGTGTATCCCCATTGCGGCCATAGACCGCCTGATAAAGATCGGATTGTTCGGTCTTGGTCGGCAAGCCGGTCGAGGGGCCCCCGCGCTGCGAGTTTACAATGACGAGCGGCAACTCTGTCATCACGGCCAGACCCATTGCTTCGCCCTTCAGGGCAATGCCGGGTCCTGACGAGGATGTGACACCAAGCAATCCGGCATAGGAAGCGCCGATGGCAGACGCGATCGCGGCAATCTCGTCTTCCGCCTGGAAGGTCGTGACGCCGAATTCCTTGAGCCTGGAGAGGTGATGCAAGATCGCCGATGCCGGGGTGATGGGATAGCCACCAAAGAAGATGCGCAGATCGGCCAGTTTGGCACCGGCAACCAGCCCAAGCGAGAGCGCTTCAGCGCCCGTTACTGTCCGATAGAGGCCGGGCTCCACATCGGCCGGAGCAACGATATGCTGGGTCATGGGCCCGTCGAGTTCGGCCGTTTCGCCATAGGCATGGCCGGCGTTCAACGCCGCAATATTCGCTTCGGCCAGGGTCTGGCTCTTGGCGAACTTTTCATTGAGCCATTGCACAATCGGCGCCCGGTCGCGGCCGAACATCCAAAGCGCCAGCCCCAGCGTCCACATATTCTTGCAGCGCAGGGCTTCCTTGTTGCCCAGCCCAAATGGTTTCACCGCATCCATTGTCAGTTGCGAAATATTGAAATGCATCACTTGCCATTGGACAAGGCTGGCGTCCTCAAGCGGGTTTGCCTCATAGTTGGCCTTTGTGAGGTTGCGGGCGGTAAATTCGCCCGAGTCCGCAATGATCAGTCCGCCTGGCTTGAGATCGACAACATTGGTCTTGAGTGCTGCAGGATTCATCGCGATGAGGACATCCGGCGCATCACCGGCGGTCTCGATCGCATCGGATCCGAAATTGATCTGAAAGGCAGAAACGCCAAAAAGCGTTCCTTGAGGCGCTCTAATCTCGGCTGGAAAATCGGGAAAAGTTGCGAAATCATTCCCGGCTAGCGCAGAGGAAAGCGTGAACTGTCCTCCCGTAAGCTGCATTCCGTCCCCGGAGTCTCCAGCAAAGCGGACAACGACCGCTTCTGACGGGGTTTGGCTGGCGAAGGAATCGTGTCGTTCGGTTAGTTTCTGTGCGGCGGAAGCCATCAACTCTGTCCTGCGATTATCATGTCATTGCTCGGCGCTCTAGACATGGCACCTGTTCGTCACAAAATAGTAAAACTCAGCGCGCACGCAATCTCTCTTTGAGCATGGACGAACGGCTTAGGTCGGATTAGTCCCGATGTGCAACGAAAAAGGCGATAAATGGATGACTAAGCATTTTGTTAGGCCGGACGTGGCCCTGTTCCTGCAATTCCTGAACAACCAGCCCGGCCCCAAGATGGAGGAGCTTGCGCCGTCCGAAGCGCGCAACATGATGCTGGCGATGCGACATGTTGCAGATGCGCCGGTTGGTGATCTTTCCATTATCCGGGACATCCAGATTCCGGGGCCCGCTGGCACCATTCCAGCCCGCCTCTATGATCCTCGCGAAAGCCGCAGCGTGGGCCCAGTCATGGTCTTCTTCCACGGCGGAGGATATGTGATCGGAGATATCGATACGCACGAACCCTATTGCGCTGAAGCCGCGCGCCAAATGGACATGCCGGTAATCTCTATCGACTATCGCCTCGCCCCCGAACATCCCTTTCCGGCGGCGCCGGAAGACTGCGAAGCCGCGGCTCGCTGGGTGGCATCCAACATTCAATGCACCGGGCTCATCCTCTCAGGAGACAGTGCTGGCGGAAACCTGACGATCGTCACAGCCATGGCCTTGCGCGACAATCCAGCCTCCGTGCCAGTGATCGCGCAACATCCGATTTATCCCGGAACGTCGATACACACGGACTGGCAAAGCTATCGCGATTTCAAGGAAGGCCATTTGCTGACCGAGAATGGAATGGCCTGGTTCGTCGAGCAGTATCAGTGGAAAGAAGGGGACTGGCGCGCCCACCCGCTCGATTTCAACCAGACCGGCATGCCACCCAGCGTCGTTGTCACCGCCAGTCTCGATCCTTTGCGCGATCAGGGCAAGGCCTATGCTGACAAACTGGAAGCATCAGGAGTACGGACCGTTTACAGACAAGCGGAAGGCAACATCCACGGCTACATCAACCTGCGCAAGGGCATTCCCTCCTCGCAAGACGACATCACCGGCAATCTGGACGCCCTGAAATCGATGCTCGCCGAGATCATGGCTCCTGCATGAAAAGTCACGAACATTTGCCTTATCGCCCCTGCGCCGGCGTGATGCTGCTCAATACCGACGGGCACGTGTTCGTTGGCCAACGTCTGGATAGCGCAGCGGATGCCTGGCAAATGCCGCAAGGCGGAATTGATCCGGGTGAAGATCCGGAGACGGCCGCCTTGCGCGAGCTTGCCGAGGAGACCGGCATCGCCCCGCACCTTGCCGAGGTTCTTGCAATTTCACCGCGCGAACATCTCTATGACCTTCCGCCACAACTGATGGGCAAACTGTGGAAGGGAAAATATCGCGGACAACGCCAGATCTGGTTCCTGATGCGTTTTCTTGGAAGCGATACCGATGTGAATATCGAGACCGAACATCGGGAATTCCGGTCATGGCGTTGGGTAGCGCCAGACGCGCTGGACAGCCTGATTGTCCCCTTCAAGAAGGAGTTGTACCGCAATGTCGTCGCAGATTTCACGCCCTACTTTTGAACCCCGCCCAGCAAGCTGGTGGGATCGCAACGCCGTCCCGAAACTCATCGGTTTCTGCTGCGCCCAGCCGCAAATCATGAAAGCGCGAAGCCGCATCGTCCCACAGGCCGACGGCGATGTGCTTGAGCTTGGCTGCGGTGGCGGGATCAACATGCAATTCTATGATCCAGCCCGGATCAGCAGTTTTTCGGGGCTCGACCCCTCGCCTGCCCTGCTTGATGCGTCGAAAGCGGCGGCGCAGTCCAAGGGCATGAAGGCCGACATAAGGGGCGGTGTTGGCGAAGTGATGCCATTCGACGACGCCAGTTTCGATACGATCCTTGTGACCTTCACGCTCTGCTCGGTCGATGATCAGGCACAGGTGCTCAAGGAGATGCGCCGCGTCCTGCGCCCCGGCGGCAAGGCGCTCTTCCTCGAACATGGCCGCGCACCCGATGCCTCGATCCAGAAATGGCAACGACGGATTGAGCCGGTTTGGAAGCGGATCGGCGGCAACTGCCATCTCACCCGCGCAATCACTGGAGCCTACGAAAGCGCAGGCTTCAGGATTGCCAGCGCCGACAAGACGTACATGCCCAAAACCCCGCGCCCGTTCGGCTGGATCGAATGGGGCGAAGCGAGGGTTTAGGGCAGGCGATCCTTTCTGAAGCCTTGCTTCGGGGACGAAGGCTCGTGTTTGGTATTGGGGTGGAGTCAGGATAGTCCGGTTTCAGCGCTCAAATTAGCTTAGCTGCCGCTTCTTGCATGTTTAGGGATCGGCAGGAGTCGACCCGAAAGCAAGTACTAGATTCACGTCCGCAGTCAGCCGGTGGTTAGGCCGCCAACGCCGTCTTGGGCGTTCCCGGACGCGCGCCGGCAACCCATCCGTGCCAGGCCATTCCGGCACTGGCGATTCCAGTCAGGAGGAGCAGGAATGGCAGATTCACATAGGAGACGCTTGCGAACATCGGCGCCCAGCCCGGGATGCGCCCTAGCGTCTCGAAGGTGATCTCCTGCGCGACGATAAGTCCTGCAGCAATCAAGAACGGCCGGCCATGCATGGGCGCTTGGCGGAAGAGATAAAGCGTGACGGCTAACGCGATGAGGTTGCCGCCCGCCATGGCGTATGAAAAATTCTCATCAGATCCGAGGAACGGGATCAGGATGGCGAGCAATCGGAAGCCGATGGGAGAGATCACGAACAGCAGCGTGGCCAACATATAGCGGGCGTGAAGCTGCACTCTGTAGCGGTGCTTGAGGCCAGCCCAGAACAGTAGGGCAAAGGCGATATTGGCCAGCGGATCGAAAAAGCCGAACTGCGCAATCTGCTTGCCTTCAATACTGTTGAAATCGCCCGCCAAGGTCATCGCCTCGACATGGATGACCCACATTCCGGCAACTAGAAAGAACGGGAACAGAAGGAAGATCGAGAGCCCAGTCTTGCGGTGCAGCGCGAGTTGATTGTGGTGGACTGTCCAGCTCTGCACGATGGCGAGAATCATCCAAAGGACGGCGCTGGCGGCATGGGCGTGGTGGGCCATCTTCTTGGCTGGTAGCTTCGCGAAATATCCCGGCCAGAAGGCGACGAAGGTCAGAACGAGCAGTAGCAGCACATAAAACCAGGCTTTGCGAAAGGGCATTGTGACCCTCCTTTTTCAACGGCTACTTCGAACAATAAGACGGGCACCGATGAGCTGAACGACCCCAGAACGCCGACCGGATTGTGTCCGCTTGCCACAACAAACCCGCCACATTCAAGCTTGTTGAACGAATGGCGGCTTGCGAGGTCGGTATACGGACGAATGAATGGCAGGAAGGTTTGAGGAAGAAGACCGCCGCAATCAGGCTCCAAAATCTCCGATAGACGCGCCTTCTCCGCCCGCGCTTCGGCGGTGGAGGTTGAAAATATTTACGGTTCAAAGAATTCGAATCAGGCTCGAAGATGAGAACTTTAAAAGAACATATCCAAAAATTAAGCCATAATAATTCCGATTTGGAGATTTATTCTCCTCTACTCTCACCTTCACCGACATGACGAATGCCGCGCCGCTCAGCCAGCGCAACCTGTTTGTGGCGCTCCGCATAGCGCCGGCGCTGCTCATCCGTCCTGACTGAAACGCAGTGAGGGCACTGAACGCCTTCAATATAGTCCGCTGACGTCTGCTCATCGGTGCTGAGCGGCATGCGGCAGGCGCGACACAGACTGTGGGTTCCTGGCACCAGCGCCTGCCCGACCGAAACGCGTTCGTCGAACACAAAGCATTCGCCGCGCCACCGGCTTTGGCTTTCGGCGACGATCTCGAGATATTTTAGGATTCCGCCTTTCAAGTGTGCGACATCGTCGATCCCCTCAGCACGCAAAAAGGCAGTCGATTTCTCGCAGCGAATGCCGCCTGTACAGAACATTGCGACTTTGGGGTTCTCCCCGAACTCCGACCGATGCGCCCGGAACCATTCCGGAAATTCCGAAAAACTCTTTGTCCCGGGATCGAGAGCGCCCGCGAAAGTGCCGATCTTCACTTCATAATCGTTGCGCGTATCGATGAGAATTGTCTTCGGATCACTGATCAGCGCGTTCCATTCGTCAGGCTCGACATAGCGTCCGACATCGCGCGACGGATCGATGCCCTCGATGCCCAGAGTCACAATCTCTTTCTTGAGCCGAACCTTCATCCGGTGGAACGGCATGTCTTCGGCACGCGAGAATTTGACTTCCAGATCGGTACAGCCCGGAAGACGGCGAATATGATCCAGCACGACCCTGATTCTTGCATCGG
This sequence comes from Sphingomonadales bacterium, assembly GCA_031397145.1. GTDB lineage: Bacteria > Pseudomonadota > Alphaproteobacteria > Sphingomonadales > Sphingomonadaceae > Aquisediminimonas. The sequence goes on from JANNLW010000440.1 coordinate 20,153, forward strand.
GGCCCGCTATGGTTCCGTTGATCCCCTCGCCCGCGAGGAGCAACGTGCCCTTGATCGCATTTTCGCGACAGGCCGCGACAAGCGGTTCGCGCAAGCCGGCCGGATCATCAAAAGGCGCAAATTTGTAGAGCGCTGCGACAAGGAAGGTCATCAGGCCGCAGCAATCCTGACCGGCATCGCGGTAAATCCGTGAAGGAAACAACTTGAAAGCCGCGTGGGAGGCTCGGCCATCTCGATTGAGATGTTTCGCCCAACAATCTCGCCAATCAGGCTGCCCAACTGCAGTTCAGCAAGCCGGGCACCAACACATCTGTGCACACCATAACCAAAGCCTATGTGCCGCCGGGCATTCTTGCGTGTCACATCAAAGCGATCAGCATCCGGAAACATCGTTTCATCCCGGTTTCCAGAGATGTACCAGAGCACCACCTTATCGCCTTTCGCCAATTTCTGCCCGGCCAGTTCAACATCTTCCAAGCAGGTTCGTCGCATATGGGTCACCGGCGACTGCCAGCGGATGATCTCCTGCGCAGCATTGGGGATGAGCGAGTGATCGGCGCGGAGTTTATCCAGTTCGCCGGGATTTTTTGCACAAGCCTCGATAAAACCGCTCATTGAATTTCGGGTCGTATCATTACCCCCGACAATCAGCAGGGCAATATTCGCAATTCGCTCCATCGGCTCCATATGGCCCATGGCTTCGCTGTGGATAACACGAGACAGCAGGTCGTCGGCGACCGGCAGTGCTCGTTTTTGCTCGAGCAACTGGTCAAAGCGTGTCAACATCTGGAACATCTGTTCGAGAAACATCGTCCGCCTTTCCTCGCTTCTTTCCGGAGTGACATTGCTTGCATAGTCGGACCAGCGCTTCAGATCATGGCGCTCTTCCCATGGAAAATCGAACAGGATGCACAGCATACCGATGGTCAACGGAATCGAAACGCGATCAACCCAGTCGAACGTTTCACCGACAGGTAGCGTATCGAACAAGTCCTTGGTGCGTTGGGCTATTTCAACGTCGCGCCGCGCCATTTCACTTGGGTTGAAGGATGGCTGCACGACCTTGCGCTGTGCAGTGTGACGGGGGGCATCCATCGCGATCAAGTTCGGAAATTCGAGTTCAATCGGATCACCGATCGTGATCCCGCCCAACTTGTAAGACGACGAAAATATGTCCGGTTGGCCCTCGACCTGCTGGATCAGGTCATGCGTCACGACCGACCAATACGGACCATAAGGACTTTCCGGCCGGAAGCTAACGGGCATCGTCCGGCGCAATTCAGAGAACGGCGCACGCCATCGATCGTCGACATAGAGCACCGCATCGCTGACGTCATAGGGGGTGATTGCAGTCGCGGTCATGTGGTGCCCTCAGTGCAGGAAAATTTTGCGCGAAGTTCGAATTTCAGAACCTTGCCGGTCGCGTTCCGCGGCAGAGCATCGACAATTTCAAGCCTCGCGGGCTGCTTGAAGCGCGCCAGCCGGTCTCCGCAATGCGCCCTGATGTCGTCAAGTGTGATCGCCGTGCCTGGCTTGAGCGCAACCACCGCGCAGCCACATTCGCCCCATTTGGCGTCAGGCAGCCCGATAACCGCGATCTCGTGAATCGCCTCCAGTTCATAAAGGACATTCTCGATTTCAGCCGGATACACGTTCTCACCACCCGAGATGTACATGTCCTTCACCCGGTCCTCGATGTAGAAATAGCCGTCTGAATCGCGTCGCCCGATATCGCCCGAACGGAACCATCCATCGACAAAGCTAGTTTCGTTAGCATCGGGGCGGTTCCAGTAACCCGGAGTGACATTCTTGCCCCGTATCCAGATCTCACCCAATTCTTCAGGATCGGCCTCGCTGCCGTCGACGCGCGCAATATAGGCCTGGCAGTGGCTGCTGGTTTTGCCAGCGGAGCCAATCTTGTGAGGAATGTCCCGTTTGTCGAGGGCAAGACAGGCAGCGCACGTTTCGGTCATGCCAAAGCCTTCCTGGATGATCACACCGCGATCATACCAAGCACGCAACAGGCTTTCGGGTACGCTTTCCGCTCCGCAGGTTGCGGCCCTCATGCGCGAGAAATCGGTCGCCATGAAGTCGGGGTGCGCCTGCATCGCGTTGTAAATCGCCGGTACGCCCAAGAAATGCGTGACGCCAAGTTCAGGGTCATTGAATACGCTGAGCAAATTGCCTGCGTCAAACACGCGCGAGATTACAGCCGTGCCGCCCAGATTGAGCGCCATCAGGGTGTAGGCCATCAGGCCGCCTATGTGGAAAAGCGGCATCATTACCAGTCCGACCATCTCGCTGGAGCATCCTGCCGCCGGAATTGCACCCGAAACAGTGAAATGGAACTGTGCATGGTTGAACATCACACCTTTGGGTGTGCCAGTCGTCCCCGATGAATACATGATCATGCACATGTCGGTTTCCGCCTGTGGGCAGAAATCATAGACTGCTGGTGCATTCGCAATCATCGCCTCAAGATCGCTTGCCCCGCCCATCGGATCCATCGTAATCCAGTGCGCAACCTCGGTCCTGTCCTGAAGCGCCGGGATGACTGCTGCCAGATCGGTGTCGTAGAAAAACGCCTTTGCCCCGCTATCGTTGACCATGAACGCAAGTTCATGTGCGGTCAGACGGAAATTCAACGGGGTATAGCAAGCGCCAATACGCCAGCACGCGAACTGGACGTCAAGCATATCCGACGAATTCATCGAAAGCAGAGCAACACGGTCACCTTTCTCAATTCCGATCGAACAAAGATATCCGGAGATCCGTGCCACGCGCTCGTTCATCTGCGAATAGGAATGTCGCCGTCCATTGTGCAGATCAATTGTTGCGATCTTGTC
>JANNLW010000444.1:0-1793 GCA_031397145.1 Sphingomonadales bacterium
CACTCAACCTTGGTCACAAACATGTGCCAGAGATGCAAAGGCACGCTGGCCTGACCCACGCGCCTCTTTTTGCGCCATCGGTCGCGAGGACCTATCGCGGGATGTTGGTCGACGTTCCACTGATGACAGGCGCTATGCCGAAAAAGCCATCGGCCGCAGAAATCGAGGCTGTACTGACGGAGAGATATGCCACCAGCCCAATTGTCTCGCTAGTCAGAAATTTCAACGAACCGCACCTGACAATCGAACGGGCAGCCAGTACCGACCGGCTTGACGTGTTTGTGTTTGCCAACGCGACTGGAACTCAGGTTCGCATGGTTGCAGCACTCGACAACCTCGGTAAGGGAGCTGCCGGCGCTGCGGTCCAGACGCTCAATATATTGGCAGGATTGCCCGAAACTAAGGGCCTGCGACTCTAGACGCGCAAGACAACCGCTTTTTGCTCATTTGATATTAGACTCGAGCCCGAGCATCGTGCCGACTGGAAAATGACGAATGCATCGTTGAAGAAATTTCTGGAACGATGATCATTCAGAAAGAAAATCAATTAATTGCTTCCCAGTGATCGAAAATGGCGATTCAAGATTGAGCACATTCCCTATTCCTTTAGCCGCGCAAAGCGCCAAGATTGTCTCGGACGGGATAAGGAGGGCAAAATGACCAAATTCAATATGTTTGGAGGAATAGGCACCGCATCGCTCGCAATTGTTTCGGCATCGGCACTGGCGCAAACCGCTGACTTTTCGCCGAAGTCAGCTAGCGACATGACCATCGCAGCGCAGGCTGCCCAGCGCGCCTCCCTGCCTAAGGACAATGGCAAGGATGCACAATTTGCAGCTCAAGGCTTCATTGCCACCCGCGCCGATCCGATCATCCGCAACAAGGCCGGAAAGCCGGTCTGGAACCTTGCTGCGTATGACTGGATGAAGGGTGATGCACCGCCGACTGTTAATCCAAGCCTGTGGCGGCACATGGCAATCCTGCGCAAGAACGGACTGTTCAAGCTTGCCGATGGCATGTGGCAGGTGCGCGGGTTCGACGTATCAAATATGACCGTAATTGCGGGGAAAACCGGCTGGATTTTGATCGATCCATTGACCAATCGCGAAACGAGTTCCGTTGCTCTTGAACTGGTAAATCAACAACTCGGTGCACGGCCGATTGTTGCTGTTATCTACACGCACAGTCATGCGGACCATTTTGGCGGGATTCGTGGCATTGTCTCGCCGGAAGATGTGAAGGCCGGTAGGGTCGCGATTCTGGCACCTGAGCATTTCATAAAGGAAACGGCGTCGGAGAATGTCATTGCAGGCCCAGCAATGGGCCGCCGTGCGACTTTCCAGTTCGGCGCGGCGCTTACGCCTGGCCCGCAAGGGCAAATGGGTTCGGGCATCGGCTCGGCGGTCGCTGGCGGAGAAATCACACTTCTCGCCCCGACGGACAGTATTACCAAAACCGGAGAAACGCGCACGATTGACGGTGTCACGCTCGAATTCCAGATGGTACCCGAAACAGAAGCACCAGCCGAACTCAACGTCATGGTGCCGGAACGCAGGACACTCGTCATCGGCGAAATCGCGACCTGTTCGCTTCACAATATTCTGACGCCGCGCGGTGCACAGGTCCGCGATGCGCATGCATGGGCCGGGTATCTCACGGAAGCATTGCGGCTCTATGCAGATCGCAGCGATACCGTTGCCGCCAGTCATTGTTGGCCACATTTTGGCAAGGAAGAGGTCCGGCGCTACCTCACGCTCCAACGTGACAACTACAAATATCTGCACGACCAAACC